>JAJUGC010000117.1 GCA_029268325.1 Gammaproteobacteria bacterium
CCTTGACGGCGAGCAATCCATCCAGCATGGGCACCTGCACAATGGCGCCGCGTAACTCCGGGTGTTCCGCGGCGATCCTGACGACATGCCCGCCACCAAAGGAACTGCCCCACAGGATGATATTCGTCGCATCAACCTCCGGCAGTGACTTGGTGTAGGCCAGCGCGCTCTCGACAACCTTTTCACGCCGCCACGGGCTGATGACATTACGCGGGAAGCCCTCGCTGTCCCCCCAGCCGGGATAGTCAAAGGTGACCACAGCAAACCCGGCGTCGTTAAACGCGGCGATGTAGTTTGTGACCAGTGTGAGCTGGGTAGCACCCCACCCGTGGACGATCAGAATAGTCGGCCACGGTGAGGTGCCAGCATCCCGAGGTTTATGCAGTGTTGCCGCGCAGCGCACATGCTGGTGGGTAAATGAGCCTTTCTGGCAGTTCGACTGTGTCATATTGCTAACCTCTTTGTGACATCAATCCCTGGTTTTGTTCTAGAATGGCGTTCAAGATAAATTGAATGTATCTTGAATGTCAATCAACAATGGGGTTCACCAGGCCACCCGTCGGCCCCACAGGAGATCGTCTTGGCCCGCAACAAACGCCACTTGGATCCGAAGATTAAAAAGGAAGAGATCGAGCTCGTAGCCACAACGCTGTTCAAGGAAAAGGGTTACGAAAACACCTCGATGGCCGAGATCGCCAGAAGCGCGGGTGTGGCCGCCAATACCATTTACTGGTACTTCGAAAACAAGGACGACCTCCTGATTGCGGTGCTGAACCGAGTGGTATCCCAAGCCATGGCTGAGGTGGTTGCGCTACGGGAGCAACCGCTTGGAACAAGGCTGCTGAAGTTGATCGCCCAGGTGGAGAGTTCCGGCTCATTGATGGCCGATATCCACTCCCGCGTAAGCCACTCCCCCAAAGTGCAAGCCTGGCACGATCAGTTTCATGCGATGGTGGAGCAGTTGTCGGTGTCAGAACTGGTCAACGCCGGGGTGGACGTGGAGGAAGCACAACTTGATGCCAAATTGCTGATTTACGTGATCGAGGGACTGCTCGCACACCCCCACAAGTTGCAGGAAAGGGAACAGATTATTGATCAGGCCCTTAAGCGTATCTTTGCCTGATCAGGGCACGCCCTTACCTGATGCCAGGCCAGCAAAGGCTCATGCTTTGCCGACCAAGATCGAAGAGCAGTTACCTTATGAAGAGGTCAGGTATCTAGAAAACGCATGGTCATTCAAGCTGCGCTGCAACTTCTGCCAGCAACTGTTTCAGTTGCGCACAATCCGGGGTGATTTCCCGGTAATATTCCCGCGCCCGGGGCGAGAGGCGCTGGTAGCCCCAGCGGGCGCGGCGGAGGGTTTCATCCCAGCCTTCCCGGCGATAGTAAAGGGGTAGGTTGTGGTCGAAGTAGGACAGGCTGTCGGCGTCCTTGAGCAGGTCGCTGCGGGGATCACCGCCGACCTCGTGACGCCGGATCAGCCGGGCGACTTCCTGGCGGACTTCGGCTTCCACGCCGGCCGACTGGAGTAACTCATCGGCAATCTGCGCACCCAGCTCCGCATGTTGAGCCTTGAAAGTGTCGTAGTCTTCAAAACTATGCCGTTGCAGCCGGTCCTCCCGGGCCCGTTCGATATCGTGGCCCAGGGCGGCCATGCGCAGGGCGGCATCTGCCGAAGGTTCCATGCGCAGTAGCCAGTGCAGGGTGTTTTCGGCATGCCCGGCGTCTTCCTCCACGGGAGAGCGGGCCAGCACTTCACGAATCAGCGCTGCCGCCCGGGCATGGCTTGCCTCTGTAAATACGGTATCCATGTGGGCACCCCGGTCTGGACTTGTCACCGTCATATCTTCTCCCGCAGGGCGAAGATCCGATACAGGACAACAGCATTCATCATGATGGCAATGGCAACCAACGTGGTGCCGGGGATCGCCAGGAGTGCGCCGATCAGAACGGTCAGGTAGCGTGTGTCCCGCCCGATACGCCAACCCAGGTTGGGGCCTAGTTGGTCGGCCTTGTGTGCGCTATAGCTGGAGATAAAGCTACCGGCGATAGCCAAAAGCCCAATGAACAGCCAAGCGTTGGACTCTTGTACCTGCACCGTATGCCAGGTTAGCGCCCCGAGCACGGCCGCATCGGCATAGCGATCCAACAGTGCGTCCAGCCAGCCCCCATAGGGGGAAGGCGCCAGACGTACCCGCGCGATCTCACCATCGCAGCCATCCACCACAGAGGCCAATTGCACCAGGATGCCGCCGACCAACAGCGTCCAGTAATAGGGCTGCATCAAAAAGAGTGCCGCCACCAGGGCCAAGGCAAAGGCAATCAAAGAAATCTGGTTCGGGGTGATCCGGGTGCGAACCAGCCGCCGGCTGAACCACTTCGATACTGGCCGGTTGAGGTGACGTGCCACGAAGCCATCGGCCCCTTTGGAGGCGGCCCAATCCAGCAGGCCACGTTCGGCCAACCGGTGTGTTTGAGGGGTGTCCACGTCCTGCCAGTATTCCCCGCTAATGTCACAGGCCACCAGCCGTTCCCGCTCCGCCAGCCTTTGCATGGTATCGCTCAGGCGTGTTCTGCCCGCTTCGGCCTCCTGTTCCGCCAGGGCCACAACAGCCGGGCTGCACAGAAAAGCCCCGGTGTCGAAGCCGTCGAAATCCACCAGTGCTTTATCGATCTTAATGACGGACCTGCCCCGCAGTTGCACGCGGGTGACATCATCCAGATCAATATCCGTGCGGGTGATGGCACCATCCACCGCCAACACGGCACCGTCTTCTGGCAGAGGATGCTGACACAGCCGCTTCAAGATCTCGGGAGTGTAGACATGATCGCCCATCAGCAACAGAAAAGGCTGCTGGACCAAGCCCTTCACCACACTGAGGGAGCGGCCATTTTCGGCTTTGTCCCAGTCTGCGTTGTAGACCAGGGAGATCCTCGGAGTTGCATGCCTTGCCTGATAGCTTCGCTGCCACGACTCCAACTGGGCACGCTCATGCCCGGTCACAATGATCACCTCATCGACACCGGCTAGCTGGGCGGCGCGCACGTTTCGCTCGATCAGCGGCATACCCAATAACGGCAGTAGAGGCTTGCTTTCAGATAACGCACGCATGCGCTGGCCTTGGCCGGCCGCCAATATGACTGCCTGCATAAAAACTCCTGCGTTGAAGAATGAAGATCAGTAGGGTTGAAAGCACAGCCCCGGCGGGGCTGTGCCTGACCGCAGGCTTTAGGCAGCCTGAGTCTTGACGCGCGCGATAAAGCTTTCGACTTCGTCGTAGGCTTGGTCGTCGGTCATCTGCTTGGGGGGATGCTTGCAGAAATACGCAGAGGGTGCGTGCAGCACACCGCCCTCGCCACGCTCCAGCGCGAGCTTGGCACAACGGATCATGTCGATGGCCACGCCTGCGGAGTTGGGAGAGTCTTCCACCGACAGCCGCAGCTCGAGGTTCATGGGCACATCGCCGAACAGCTTGCCTTCCATGCGCAGGAAGCAAACCTTGTTGTCCTTCTGCCAGGGGATGTAGTCAGACGGTCCGACGTGGATGTTCTCATCCGCCAACCGCTGTGCTGCCACCGCCTGAACCGCCTCGGTCTTGGAGGTGCGCTTGGACGACAGCCGCTCCCGGTTGAGCATGTTCATAAAGTCGGTGTTACCACCGGTGTTGAGCTGATAGGTCCGCTCCAGGCGTACACCGCGACGGGCGAACAGGTCTGTCAGCACCCGGTGAGTAATGGTTGCACCCAGCTGGGCCTTGATATCGTCGCCAATCAGCGGAATGCCGCGCTCGGCGAAGCGCTTCTCCCAGGCAGGGTCACTGGCAATAAAGACCGGAATACAGTTGATGAAGGCAACTCCCGCCTCCAGGGCACACTCGGCATAGAACCGCGTGGCTTCCTCAGAACCTACGGGCAGATAGTTCAGCAGCACTTCAGCGCCGCTCTCCCGCAGGATTTTGACGACTTGGGCCTTATCCGGCTGTGGAGCATCGCTTTTCACAAAGCTCAGGTGCTCCGGATGATCTTTCATATGCTCTGAGTAGCCATCAAGTATCGGGCCCATGCTCACCTTAACACCGCTGGCAGGAAGGTCTTTCTGGAAGACCGTCGTGCAGTTGGGCAGTGCGAAGATGGCTTCATGTACATCTTTGCCGACTTTACGGGCATCAATGTCGAAAGCCGCAACAACCCGAATATCGCTGGGCGTGTAACCACCGATATCCCAATGCATCAAGCCGATAACATCTTCAGGATTCCGGTCGCGGTAATAGTGAATCCCCTGAAGCAGTGAACTTGCACAGTTACCTACGCCTGCTATTGCGATCTTGATCGCTTTCATTCGTTTAATTACCTCCTTACATCAATACAGACCGATAAACGGTCAATCCGATAAGTATTCCCCCTGTTTTACCAAGAACATGGATTTAATAGGAATATCTACGCACGTCGCCCACGCGCCAAGGACGGGTCGAACCCAGGCAAATTAGCGAGTTTGAACAGTTCTTGAAAAAGCGTGAGCAGGCACGTAACAGAGCAGACGCCCTATTGGCGTCTATGGAAAGGGCAGCACCTAATGGGAACAGAAGACTCTTGACACACTGCGGTCATAGACGGGCTGCGCCTACAGGTGTTCCAAAATAGCGACAAATTTTTTGGATGTCAAACAGGGGCTGGAGTGGGATTGGAGAGCCGAATGTATATCCCGGAGTGCCGACTGCGACGGCAAGGTGAGCGGGCAGGACGTCATCGATATCCTGTCCAACTTCTACCCCAACCGCCCTGACTCGCAGTTTGACTAGGACCTAGTCCAAGATCCAGAACAGAAGGAAGCAGCTCAAACAGCATTCAAAAAAGTAGCCGAGAAGTTCCGCCGACATATCATGCTTCCATCAAGAGCCTCCACGCTCCTGCCACAACGTCACCAAGGGCGACATCGTGGCCTGCATTCAGGATGGCCGGGCGTCTTCTCTGGGCGAGGTGAAGGATTGCACCAAGGCCGCCACCGGCTGCGGCGGTTGTGCCGCCCAGCTGAAGAAAGTGGTGGACCACGAGATGGCCGCCCTGGGCATGGAAGTCAGCACCGCCCTGTGTGAGCACTTCGCCCACACCCGCAAGGAGCTGGAGCATATCGTGCGGGTGGAAGGCATCAAAACCTTCGTTGAGCTGCGTGATCGTCACGGCAAGGGCCTGGGTTGCGACATCTGCAAGCCCACGGTGAGCAACATCCTGGCCTCGGTCTGGAACGACTACGTGCTCAAGCAGGAGCACGTGGGTCTGCAAGACACCAACGATACCTACCTGGCCAACATGCAGAAAGACGGCACTTTCTCCGTGGTGCCGAGGATTGCCGGCGGTGAAATCACGCCGGAGAAACTCATCATCCTGGGTGAGGTGGCTCGCGACTTCGGGCTCTACACCAAGATCACCGGCGGCCAGCGCATCGATCTGTTCGGCGCCAAGCTGAACCAGCTGCCGGCCATCTGGCAGCGTCTGGTGGATGCGGGCTTTGAGACGGGCCAGGCCTACGGCAAATCGGTGCGCACGGTGAAAAGCTGCGTCGGTAGCACCTGGTGCCGCTATGGGGTGCAGGACAGCGTCAAACTCGCCATCGATCTGGAGAACCGCTACAAGGGCATCCGCACCGCCGATCGCCTGCAACGCACCGCCCGCTGGCTCGAGGAGCTGGATGGCGGCCTGGAGTACCTGAAGAAGGTCGTCCTGGAAGACTCGCTGGGGATCTGCGCTGATCTGGACGCCCAAATGGAACGTCTGGTGGCCAATTACCAGTGCGAGTGGAAGACCACCCTGGAGAACCCGGAAAGCCTCAAACGTTTTCGCCAGATGATCAACGATGAGGGAGACGATCCCAAGGTGGGTTTCATCAGCGAGCGAGGCCAGCCACGCCCCGCCACGGTGCGCTGCACCATGGTGATCAGCGTGTTTTCATCAGGTTCGACTCCGGGCGGCAGCCACAGCGCCGCTCCGATATATCCGTCTACACAGTAGGCGGTTCCGTGTGAGAAGGCTTTGCCGCCCAAGGCTTTGAGCAAGTCGGGAAAGTGTTTGAGATAGTGCTGTGGATCAGGCCACGTCCAACGCACAGCAGGGTCTGCGTCAAACGCCAGCATCATAACAGCCGTGGCTGGTATTTCATCGGATGCCGTAGCTGTCTTGATAACCGGTGTTGCCATGACGCACCTCCGACAGAAGACTTCCGGGAGAATGGAAGTCCAACGTTTAAGCAGCTCCCACAGCTTGATGCTCTTGAATACTGATGCTTACACCGCCGTATGGAGCGCACCTAGAATCCGGGCACCGTAAGAAATTATTTTACAGCAGGTCTCCAGCCGCGCAGGTTCAGATTGGCCTTGCAGGTCGGGCTTCTGGCCGTTTCCGTGAAATGGTTTTGGACTTATCCCATAGATCTTATTGGGCGCTGCTTCCTGGCAAAGCCCGTCAGTGACTGCTTCACTTGGAGTAATCCCTCTATTGAGTACTCTTCGTGAATAGATTCTTTACCCGGGTGCTATATATCAAAGTCACCCGCAATGCCTTCAGGATTTCCTCCGTTTCAGACCCCAGCTCAGAACAGCTGTTTACGCCCGAACAGCCCTTTACCGCCCAGCGCTTGCTGGTGGGGCAATTCTCTGTGGCCCAGGCGTGTTTGGCAGCGGCGTTACGAGCTATGTCCGGCAATGGGTTGATCGGAATTGCGCCCATAGTGGTGATCCATCCCTAGGAGATGGTGGAGGGTGGCTTGAGTGAGGTGGAGGAGCGGTTGTTTCGGGAATTGGCGTTAGGTGCTGGTGCCCGAAAGGTGGCACTGTGGACGGGGCAGGAGCTGCGGCCCGACCAGGTGATGGATGTAATAAAAGC
>JAJUGC010000118.1 GCA_029268325.1 Gammaproteobacteria bacterium
AGAAGGTCGCCCAGGAATATCAGATTCCCAACCTGGCGCGGGATGTATTCCTAGACCACGAGATTTCCGAGGAGGCCGTCGACCGGGAGTTTAAGCGCCTGATCAGGATTGCCCGCAAAACCGGCACGGCTATCGCCATTGGCCATCCCCACGAGGTCACTGTCTCCTATCTGGAACGGGAACTGCCCAAACTGGGCGAACAGGGTGTGGCAATCGCCACCATCAGCGCTCTTTGGATGATCCGCAACAACGGTGTCCGCCCTTTTGATGGCAGGCTCCCGACGGCGGAACTACCGGAACCGGTCCAACCACTGCCCGAGCAATTGGTACAGGCGACGGCGGAACCCGAACTTGCGCCGGCCCGCACCATCGAGCTGGGGTATAGCTCCCAGTAACAGTCCGGGGCAGGGATTAAGGCAGCAATCACGAAAAAATCGGAACTGTACTGAACCGCAGAGAAAACGGCTGTGCCTAGGGAAAGAGCGCCAGTGCGCAGGATCGGCAGCCCCGGAAAGGGCTGCCGACAAGGGCTTACAGCATTCGTACTTCAATGCCTTGCTTGGCCATATAGGCCTTGGCTTCGGGAATGGTGTACTCGCCGAAGTGGAAGATACTGGCCGCCAGAACTGCATCCGCCAGCCCTTCCTTCACCCCATCCACCAAGTGTTGCAGGTTGCCAACGCCGCCCGATGCAATCACCGGCACGGAAACGGCAGAGCTGACCGCCCTGGTTAGCCCCAGGTCAAAGCCAGACTTGGTGCCATCGCAATCCATACTGGTAAGCAGGATCTCTCCCGCGCCATAGGCGGTCATCTTGCGCGCCCACTCCACCGCATCCAGCCCGGTCGGCTTGCGGCCGCCATGGGTAAAGATTTCCCAGCGGCCGGGCTCACCCGGGGCGGACACCTTCTTGGCATCGATAGCAACCACAATGCACTGGCTGCCGAAGCGGTCTGCGGCCTCTTGCACGAACTCCGGGTTGAACACGGCAGCAGTATTGATACTGACCTTGTCCGCCCCGGCATTCAGCATCCGGCGGATATCGTCCACCGTGCGGATACCGCCACCCACGGTCAGAGGGATAAACACCTGGCTGGCCATGCGCTCCACTGTATGGACAGTGGTAGCCCGATCCTCATGGCTGGCGGTAATGTCGAGAAAGGTGATTTCATCCGCGCCCTGCTCGTCATAGCGGCGGGCAATTTCGACCGGGTCGCCAGCATCGCGGATGTCTTCAAACTTGACCCCTTTGACCACGCGGCCCTTATCGACATCGAGACAGGGAATGATTCGTTTTGCCAGCGCCATAGTGTTGCAATGCCTTTCGTTTCAGAGGTTGGAACCACCCCTTGCGTCAAGGGGGTCTGAGAGGGGAATTCTGGAGGCCGGCTTGGTACCTGCCTGCGGAAATCCCCCTACCCCCTTTACCAAAGGGGGGATAAAAGGAAGCTTAGCGGCTTACTTGGTCACAAAAAGCCTGGGCTTCCCGTAAGTCCAATGTACCTTCGTAAATTGCCCGACCGGTAATGGCGCCCAGGATACCTTCGCCAGCCACCTCAGCCAGACGCTTGATATCATCCATGTTGGTCACGCCACCGGAGGCGATCACCGGAATAGGGGTCGCCTGGGCCAGGCGTACGGTCGCGTCCACGTTCACGCCCTGCATCATGCCGTCGCGGGCGATATCGGTGTAGACGATGGACTCAACTCCGTCCTCAGCAAATCGCTTGGCCAGATCCACGGCTTCCACGGAACTCACCTCGGCCCAGCCGTCAGTGGCCACCTTGCCGTCTTTCGCATCCAGTCCCACGATGATATGGCCCGGGAACTTGCGGCAGGCTTCCGTCACGAACTCCGGCTCCTTGACCGCCTTGGTGCCAATGATCACGTAGCTGACCCCAGCATCCAGATAGGCCTGGATGGTTTCGAAATCACGAATGCCACCACCGATCTGGATCGGCAGTTCCGGGAACCGGCTCGCAATGGCCCGGACGATTTCACCATTGACCGGCTTGCCCGCAAAAGCGCCATTGAGATCCACCAAATGCAACCGGCGCGCACCCTCGTTGACCCAACGCTCCGCCACCTCGACCGGGTTGAATGAAAACGTTGTGGAGTCTTCCATGCGTCCCTGACGCAGGCGGACACAGAGGCCATCTTTCAGATCAATGGCAGGAATAACGAGCATTCGGTGAGTTCTCCTATGAGGCAATTCTGGGAATTCTAATCTCCCCCTCCTGGTGGATGTCCACATCGGAAAGGGAGCTGAAGGGAAAGGCCATGAACCAGGAATCACCCAGACTCCTACCGGCTCGAAAGGTCCGCCCTCTCCCTAACCCTCTCCCCAGGTGGGAGCGGGAATCAAAATCAAACTGGCCGCCGGGTTTATCGAGTTCCGTCCCAGCTGACAAAGTTCTTGAGCAGGGCAAGCCCTGCGTGCTGACTCTTCTCCGGATGAAATTGAGTCGCAAATACATTGTCTTTCTGCACCGCAGCCGCCAGGGAAACGCCGTAGCGGCACACGCCGGCCACGATATCTCCGGCGGTGCCGTCCACGTAGTAGCTATGCACAAAATAGAAACGGCTACCATCGGGAATATCCTTCCACAGTGGATGGCTACCCTGTTGATAGACCTCATTCCAACCCATATGGGGGACTTTCAGGCGCTCTCCGTTCTCGGTGAGTTCATTGCCAAAGAAGCGAACCTTGCCGGGGAAAACGCCGAGGCACTCTACCCCGCCGTTTTCCTCGCTGTACTCCATCATGGCCTGCATGCCAACGCAGATGCCCAGCACCGGCTTGGACTTTACCGCTTCCAGAACCACCTGGTCGAAACCCAGGCGGCGGATCTCACGCATACAATCGCGAATGGCCCCCACGCCCGGAAGAATGACCCGATCTGCCGCCAGGATTTCCTCGGGCTTGGAGGAGATGATGGCTTTTACTCCGTCCCCGGCCTTTTCCAGGGCCTTGGCGACGGAGTGAAGGTTACCCATGCCATAGTCGATAACTGCGATTGTGTTCATGGTGATGCGCCTACGTTTACAGACAGCCTTTTGTGGAAGGCATCATGCCCGTCATCCGCGGATCTTCTTCCAACGCCATACGCAGGGCGCGGCCAAAGGCCTTGAAAATGGTTTCAGCCTGGTGGTGAGTGTTGGTGCCACGCAGGTTATCAATATGCAGGGTCACCGCCGCATGGTTAACGAAGCCTTGGAAGAACTCCTGGAACAGGTCCACATCGAAGTTACCCACCGTGGCCCGGGTGAAGTCCACATGCATATGCAGACCCGGACGGCCGGAGAAGTCGATAACGACCCGGGACAGGGACTCGTCCAGGGGTACATAGGCATGGCCGTAACGGCGGATGCCCTTTTTGTCGCCCACGGCCTTGGCAAAGGCCTGGCCCAGGGTAATGCCCACATCTTCAACGGTATGGTGATCATCAATATGCAGATCGCCCTTGGCTTCAATTTCCAGGTCGATCAGGCCATGGCGGGCAATTTGGTCCAGCATGTGTTCCAGAAACGGAACCCCAATATTGACGTTCAGTTGGCCGGTACCGTCCAGGTTAACCGCTGCTACAATCTGGGTTTCAAGGGTATTCCGCTCAACCCGCGCCTTACGCTCAGACATGCTGCACTCCACAAATCTTTGGATCATACGAGACTACTGGGCGACCACCGCGAACAGTAGATCGCCTATTATATCCCGTGCGGGCAGGCCTTGACAGTCAAGAACCGGTTTCCGGCATTGCGGAAACCCGAGCCTGCCCTTCCAGCCCAGGCGGGGCTGCTTGGATCCGGCAGGCTCTTGCCTAACTCAGGCCGCAGCGAAGTGCTGCTTCAGGTTGGCGATGTAGGTATCCAGCAGGGAGCTGAACTCATGCTTCACCACCGGGCTGATTGCCAGCTTCAGCAGCCCCGGCAGCGGCAATTCCAGGGTGGCTTTGGTGCTGAACTGCAGGGACGTCTTATCGCCCTCGGGAATCAGCTTCCAGAACCCGGAAATCTGACCATTCCCCACCCCCTTAACCGGCTCCCAGGTAATCAGCCGCTTGTCCTTATCGGCATGATACCGGCAGGCATAGATGGTTTGCAGAGCATGCTTGTCGAGCCCCACCTTCTCCATTTCCCAGCGGTAGCTGTTATCGCCCAGGGGAATCAGTTCCTGGACCTTGGGAAAGAAACTGGCCGACTTCGGCACATCCGCCAGCAAATCGAACACTTGGTCCAAATTGGCGGAAACATCGAAATTGCGGCTGACTTCGATCGAAATGCTGATCGCCACTCGGGATCTCCTTCAGTTGCTGTTATTCTTGGACGGGCACTCTGGAGCAATCCATGTCCAGAGCTGGCGCCATATGGGGGTAAAAGCCGCCCCATGTTAGCGATATAACTGATTCATTTCTATGACGTGATTCCACAGGAACCGATCATCCGTGAATAACCGCTTCACCCCAAGTGATACCCCCATCTCCGAAACCGAGATATTCAGTCGCCAGGTGTTGGACTGGTTCGACCGCCATGGCCGCAAGAACCTGCCCTGGCAACAAGACAAAACGCCCTACCGGGTGTGGGTGTCGGAGATCATGCTGCAACAGACCCAGGTTGCCACCGTGATTCCCTATTTCGAGCGCTTTATGGAGCGCTTTCCCTCCGTCCAAGCCCTGGCAGAGGCGGATCTGGATGAGGTGCTCAAGTACTGGTCCGGCCTGGGCTATTATGCCCGCGCCCGTAACCTCCACAAAGCCGCCCGGCAGGTGTGCGAGATGCATGATGGGCAGTTCCCGGACACCGTGGAAGAACTCAGCCAACTCTCCGGCATCGGCCGCTCGACCGCCGGCGCCATCGTCTCCATTGCCTATCGCAAGCGGGCCGCCATTCTCGACGGCAACGTCAAACGGGTCCTGGCCCGCTACGCAGCCGTGGAAGGCTGGCCCGGCACCACCAAGGTACTCAATCAACTCTGGCAAATTGCAGAAGCCTACACCCCCGAGGAACGACCTGACGATTACACCCAGGCCATGATGGATCTCGGCGCCACCCTCTGCACCCCACGCAAGCCCAATTGCCTCACCTGTCCGTTACAGTCGGGGTGCCAGGCCCTGGCCCAGGGCCGTGTAGAGGAAATTCCTGGCAGCCGTCCGAAGAAGCAGATCCCCGAGCGTAAGTGCCAGCTCACCCTGATTGTGAATGGGGCCGGCGAAATCCTCCTGGAGCGCCGGCCGCCCAGTGGTATTTGGGGAGGCCTGTGGTGTTTGCCCCAAGTGGATGAACAATCTTCCGATGAAGAGATCCTGCAGCAATGGCGCCAACGGCTGGGGATTGAGCTGGAGCTCCTCTATGAGCTGAGCCCCATACGTCACACCTTCAGCCATTTTCACCTGACCATGCGCCCGCGGGTGTGGCGTCTGACAGCCAACCCCGTAGGCCTGATCCGGGACGAACCCGACCTGGACTGGTACGCACCCAATCGTCCCCCGCCGGGGCTGCCAGCCCCTATCAAGAAGCTGCTAAAACAATATCCCAAAACCATGCAGCTGGCGCTGTGATCCTGGAACCCTTGGATTTTGGTGCCAAATTTCAGCATGATTGTAAATCCGCTAGAATGCGCCAGCTGTAAACTGATGAAAGGACGGGCAGAATCAATTATGTCTCGCACTGTGTACTGCAAGAAATATCAAAAAGAAATGGAAGGCCTGGACTTCCCCCCCATGCCCGGTGCCAAAGGGCAAGATCTATACAACAACGTCTCCAAGCAGGCTTGGCAGGAGTGGCTCCAGCACCAGACCATGCTGATCAACGAGAAACGTCTCAACCTGATGGATCCGGAAGCTCGCCAGTATCTTTCTGAGCAAATGGAGCTTTTTTTGAACAACGAGGACCATGACCAGGCGGAAGGTTACGTACCCCCGCAAAAATAATCTTCAGTCAGTATTGACTCCAGTCTCTGAAAGGGGTTTAATAGCGCCCCGTTGCCCAGGTAGCTCAGTCGGTAGAGCAGGGGACTGAAAATCCCCGTGTCGGTGGTTCGATTCCGCCCCTGGGCACCATTACCGAATTCAAGAAACCAGCCTAGTGCTGGTTTTTTATTACCTGCAATCCACCAAGGGCGCCCGATGGGCGCCTGTGTCGGTGACCTGGGCGGCCCCGTTCGATTCCGCCCCTGGGCACCATTACCGAATACTAAAAGCCAGCTTTCGAGCTGGCTTTTTTATTGCCGGTCCATCCCCAAAGAACACGCCGCTCGACCTTACGACCAGATACAAAAAAACCAGCATCTCTGCTGGCTTTTAAGATAAGCAAGGCTGGCTCGTACGCCCTACTCTTCCTCCGGAAACCGATACACATCCCCCGAGTTGGCGCCGGTGTGGCGCTTTTGGCCCCGCAGGTCCCGGTAGACGGCGGCGCGGGTGAGCATCATGGAGACCACGGGTGCGGTCATCAGCACAAACAGGGTGATGAGCAGCTCATGGATCACCGGGCGGGATTTGGTCGCTGAAAAGAAGATCATGGACGCGATTAACAGACAGCCCGCTCCCAAGGTGACGGTAATGGCCGGGCCGTGGATACGCTGATAGAAGTTGGGCAGGCGCATCAGCCCGAAGGCACCGGTAAAAATAATGGTTCCACCCAGCAGTAACAGCAGGCTGACCGGCAGGGCCGCCCACAGGGGCAGATCGGCAATTTCACTCATTCGACCACCTCTCCCCGCAACAGGAACTTCGCCAGCGCCACCGTGGAAACAAAACTGGTCAGGGCGATCAGCATGGCGATCTCAAAGTAGATATCACTGCCAAACCGGAGCCCCAGCACCAGGGCCAGCAGC
>JAJUGC010000119.1 GCA_029268325.1 Gammaproteobacteria bacterium
GCCGCAGTCTGTGGGAACAAAGGGAGTGGCTCGCAGGGGGAAGGGCCTTATCCCTCGTCCCGGCTGGCAGGGGTAACGCGCATCACTTCGGCAATGGTTGTCAGGCCCGCTGCGACCTTCTGGGCGCCACTGAGGCGGAGGGTTTTCATGCCTTCCTTGATGGCCTGGAGCCGTAGCTGGTCGATGTCGCAGTGGTTGTCGATCCGTTTTCGAAGACCACTCGATAGGGGCATGATTTCGTACACTCCGGCCCGGCCGCGGTAGCCGGTGTTGCGGCACTCCAGACAGCCTACCGGTTCGCAGGCTTTGGTGGGCTCTGCCGCTTTCCAGGGCGCGGTCAGTTCAAGCCACTCTTGAGGATCGACCTGGGTCGGCTTCTTGCAATGGGGGCAAAGGGTGCGCAGCAGGCGTTGGGCCATCACCCCAATTACCGTAGCCCGGATCAGGTAAGCCGGCACGCCTAGTTCCAGTAACCGGGTAATGGCACTGGGGGCATCGTTGGTATGGAGGGTGGACAGCACCAAATGGCCGGTGAGGGCAGCCTGGGTTGCCATCTCCGCCGTTTCCAGGTCGCGGATCTCCCCAATCATGATGATGTCCGGATCCTGACGCAGCAGTGCGCGGACCCCGGCGGCAAAGGTTACATCAATGTTGGTCTGTACCTGCATCTGATTGAAGCTGGGCTCCACCATTTCGATGGGGTCTTCAATGGTGCAGACGTTGACCTGGGGAGTTGCCAGGGCCTTGAGGGTTGAATACAGCGTGGTGGTCTTACCGGAGCCGGTGGGGCCGGTGACCAGGATGATCCCGTTGGGCTGGGAGGTCATGGCTTTCCAGCGCTTGCTGTCTTCCTGGCCGAACCCCAGTTCCTGGAAGGACTTCAGCAGCACCTCGGGGTCAAAAATCCGCATCACCAGCTTTTCGCCAAAGGCCGTGGGCAGGGTGGACAGGCGCAGCTCCACCTCCAGGCCTTCCGGGTTTTTGGTCTTGATGCGTCCATCCTGGGGCTTGCGCTTCTCGGCTACGTTCAAGCGCCCTAGGATCTTCAGGCGGCTGACCACGGCGGTGGAAACCTGGGCGGGCAACTCATACACGCTGTGGAGTACCCCATCGATCCGGAAGCGCACGACCCCCACTTCGCGACGTGGCTCAATGTGGATGTCACTGGCCCGTTGGTCGAAGGCGTATTGCAGTAACCAGTCCACAATGTTGACGATGTGCTGGTCGTTGGCGTCCGGGTTGGCGACATTGCCCAGTTCCAGCAGTTGTTCGAAGTTGTTGGTGGCGGAGGTGCTGGACTGGCCGGTAATGGCTTTATTGACCGAGTTCGCCAGTTGGTAGAACTCCACCGTGTAGCGGCGCAAATCCGCCGGGTTGGTAAACACCCGGCGGATATCCTTGCGCAGCACATGCCTGAGGTTGTCGGCCCAGTCGTTGTAAAAGGGCTCCGCACTGGCGATCACCACTTCGTCGCGCTTGACCTCCACGGCGAGAATCCGGTGGCGCTGGGCATAGGCAAAGGACATGACTGTGGCGATGGTGCGAGGATCCATCTTCAGCGGGTCGATATGAAACACCGGTTGACCGGCGTGGTCAGCCAGCCATTGGGTGAGGAAGTCCAGGTCCAGGGAACGGCCGGTGTGGGGATGGCGCAAGTTGGCTTCCGCCACAATTTCCAGTGGGTGCAAGTGCAGCTTGTCCCGTCCCCGCGGGGTGCTGGAGATTTGGTCCGCATCGGTCTGGGTGAGCAGCCCATCGCGCACCAGTTGGGGCAGGATATCCACGAGGGTCAGGAAACGGTCTTGCGGGGCTGAAAACACAGTAGTCATGAAGGGGCTGCGCGTCCAATAACAGGGTTTTCCCTAGTATAGATGGGCGGGCAGGCGGGGGGAATGCGAGGTTGGGTGCGCTGTCTGGAAACAGCGCACCTGTTCAAGTTCTAGGAAGTGCGTGATGGAGGAGGCGGGTTCAGGGGAATGCCTGATTTCTTGCTCCAGTGGACGTACATCATCGCGGTCAGAAACACCAGGATGACGAGAACGCCAAGCAGGGTATACAGCCAGTACCAGTCGGTCTGGGTCACATAGAGCACGGCCTGGGTGAAATACAGGAGCAGCACAAAGCACAGCCAGATGTAGGGGCGCAGTGTGCCTTTGAGCAGGCCCGGCAGCAGGATCAGCAGGGGCAACAGCTTAATGCTCAACA
Organism: Gammaproteobacteria bacterium; assembly: GCA_029268325.1. Taxonomy (GTDB): domain Bacteria; phylum Pseudomonadota; class Gammaproteobacteria; order Pseudomonadales; family Oleiphilaceae; genus JAEZAA01. Next base: position 2,206 of record JAJUGC010000119.1, read on the forward strand.
CCAGGGCCAGGGAGGTGCCTTCAGGGGGCGGGAACTGAAAGGTGGTTACGATCAGTAGGGCCAGAATAAGGGCATAACCTACCAGGCTGAGGGTGCGGCTCAGCTTGATCTTGGAAGCTAGAGAGGAGTCGGACATGAAGATTCCTGTTGAATGAGGTTCCGAGAGGGTTAAGCCTGAATCAGCTCAAGAACGGCTTCGGGAGGACGTCCCAATACTGCGCGACTGTCTTTGACCACAATGGGGCGCTGAATGAGTTTGGGATGATTCACCATGGCCTGCAGGAGTTGTTCGTCCGTCAGGGCAGGATCTTTCAGGTTAAGCTCCTTGTAGGCGTCTTCACCGGTACGCAAAATCTCCCGGGCGGATAGCCCCAACTGCTCCAGCAGGGTTTTCAGCTCTGCCACTGTGGGCGGTGTTTCCAAATAAAGCACCACTTCCGGCTCGACACCGTTTTCCTGCAGCAGCTTCAGGGTTTCACGGGATTTGGAGCAGCGTGGATTGTGATAGATACGAAAAGTTTGGTTCACGATGACCTCCTGTACGGAATCGACGGGGCTATTCTAGCAGCTGCGAGGGGAGGCCAACACCTCGGGGACTTTGGCGGGATACTCCGGGTCGAGTTGGGGCATGGGGATGAATGGAGTGGTTGCCCTTTCTTGCATCTCCTATAATGATGCCCCATTGAATTTTGTTCCCGTCCGTTGTCAGGTTTTTGCTTATTCATGTCCAATCCCAGTTTTGTCCATTTGCGTATCCATTCCGAATACTCCCTGGTAGACGGTCTGGTCAAGATCAAGCCCTTGATCAAACAGGTGGCGCAATATGGCATGCCGGCGGTGGCCCTGACCGACCAATCCAACATGTGTGGCCTGGTGAAGTTCTACAAGGCTGCCATGGGGGAGGGCATCAAGCCCATCGCGGGGTGTGATGTCTGGGTTGAGAACCCGGAAGATCTGGACAGCCCCTACCGCCTGACCCTGTATGCCTGCGACGATATCGGCTACAAGAATCTGAAGGAGCTGATTTCCCGTGGCTTTACCGAGGGCCAGCACCAGGGCAAGGCGATCCTCAAGAAAGACTGGTTTGACCAGGCTTCCGATGGACTGATTGCCCTGTCGGGCGCCAAGTTGGGCGAGGTGGGAAGGTTGTTGCTGGCCGGCCGACAGGAGCAGGCCAAGGACAGCCTGAAGCACTGGATGTCGGTTTTCCCCGATCGCTTCTATCTGGAGTTGCAGCGTACCAGCCGGGTGCACGACGAAGAGTGTGTGCATCTGAGCGTGGCTCTGGCCCAGGAAATGGAATGTCCGGTGGTGGCGACCAATGACGTGCACTTTCTCGAGCGGGAAGACTTTATTGCCCATGAGGCCCGGGTCTGTATCCATGAGAGTCGAACCCTGGACGACCCCCGCCGTGAGCGCCGCTTCAGCGAAGAGCAGTACCTGAAAAGCCCTGAGGAAATGGCGGAGCTGTTCAGTGATATTCCCGAAGCGTTGGAAAACACGGTAGAGATCGCCAAGCGCTGTTCCCTGGAGTTGAAACTGGGCACCTACTTCCTGCCGGCGTATCCGACGCCGGACGGCATGAGCGAGGAGGAGTTTTTCCGCCATGCTTCCTGGCAGGGGCTGGAGGAGCGTCTGGAAAAAATCCTCGACCCTAACGCGCCCGATTACGCCGAGCGCCGCAAGACCTATGAGGACCGGCTCAATTTCGAGCTCGATATTATCATCCAGATGGGCTTTCCCGGCTACTTCCTCATCGTTATGGACTTTATCCAGTGGGCCAAGAACAACGGTTGTCCGGTGGGCCCGGGACGGGGTTCCGGTGCCGGCTCCCTGGTGGCCTACGCGCTCAAGATTACCGACCTGGATCCGCTCGCCTACGACCTTCTGTTCGAACGCTTCCTTAACCCGGAGCGGGTGTCGATGCCGGACTTCGACGTCGACTTTTGCATGGACAACCGGGACCGGGTGATCGATTACGTGAAGGACAAGTACGGCCACCAAGCCGTGTCCCAGATCATCACCTTCGGTACCATGGCCGCCAAGGCGGTAGTGCGCGACGTGGCCCGGGTGCAGGGCAAGCCTTATGGGTTGGCCGACAAGCTGTCGAAACTGATTCCCTTTGAAGTGGGAATGACCCTACAGAAGGCCTATGAGCAGGAAGAAGCCCTGCGGGACTTCCTGAGCAAGGGCAGCGATGCGGAAGCCGCCCAGGAAATCTGGGAGATGGCCCTGAAACTGGAGGGTGTGGTCCGTAACGTGGGCAAGCACGCCGGAGGGGTGGTCATCGCCCCGGGACAACTCACCGACTATGCCCCCCTGTATTGCGACGAGAACGGCCAGGGCTTGGTGACCCAGTTCGACAAGGACGACGTGGAACAGGCCGGTCTGGTGAAGTTCGACTTCCTGGGTTTGCGGACGCTCACCATCGTGCAGTGGGCGGTGGATATCATCAACCGCAAGCGCACAGAGACCAACGAAGACCCGCTGGATATCATGTTTATCCCGCTGGAGGACAAGGCCACCTTCGACCTGCTCAAACGCGCTGAAACCACCGCGGTGTTCCAGTTGGAATCCCGGGGCATGAAGGACCTGATCCGCCGCCTGCAGCCGGACTGCTTCGAAGATATCGTGGCTCTGGTGGCCCTGTTCCGACCGGGTCCCTTGCAGTCGGGCATGGTGGATGACTTTATCAACCGGAAGCATGGCCGGGCGGAGCTGGCCTATCCCCATCCGGATTACCAGCTGGACAGCCTCAAGCCAGTCCTGGCGCCGACCTACGGCATTATCCTGTACCAGGAACAGGTGATGCAGATTGCCCAGGTGATGGCCGGTTACACCCTGGGCGGTGCGGACATGCTGCGCCGTGCCATGGGTAAAAAGAAACCGGAAGAGATGGCCCAGCAGCGCAGCATCTTCCTGGAGGGCTGTGAGAAGAACGGCATTGACCGGGATCTGGCCGGTAACATCTTTGACCTGGTAGAGAAGTTTGCGGGCTACGGCTTTAACAAGTCCCACTCCGCTGCCTATGCCCTGGTGTCTTACCAGACCGCCTGGCTGAAAGCCCACTATCCGGCGGCCTTCATGGCGGCCGTACTCACTGCCGATATGCAGAACACCGACAAGGTGGTGACCCTGGTGGAAGAATGCCGGCGCATGAAGCTGAAGCTGGTGTTGCCAGACATTAACGTCAGTGAGTATACCTTTACCGTCGATGAGCAGGACCGCATTGTGTATGGTCTCGGGGCCATCAAGGGGCTAGGGGAAGGTCCGGCCCAGGCCATTATCGAGGCCCGCCAAGCTGGTGGCCCGTTCCAGAATCTGTTTGACGTCTGTGCCCGGGTGGACCTGAAAAAGGTCAACAAGCGTGCCCTGGAGGCCCTGATCCGGGCCGGTGCCCTGGACAAGATTGGTCCCAGCCGGGCACGGATGATGGCTAGCATCAATGAGGCCGTGCAGCGGGCCGACCAGCAGTCCAAGAACGAAAGTGCCGGCATGATCGACCTGTTCGGGAGCATGCTGCCGGACGAGGAAGAGGATGTCTATGCGGCCACTGCCGGCATGCCGGAATGGAGCGACAAAGAGCGGCTGCGTCAGGAAAAGGAAACGTTGGGGCTGTACCTGACCGGGCACCCCTTTGACGAATACGAAGAAGAGGTACGGCGCTTTGCCCGAAATGCCATCGCCGACCTCAAGCCCAACCGGAACAACCAGCTGGTGGCCGGCCTGGTGGTCAATATCCGCACCATGCGTAACAAAAGGGGCAGCCAGATCGCCTTCGTGACCCTGGACGACCGGACCGCCCGGTTGGAAGTGACCCTGTTTTCCGAGGTCTACCAGCAGAACCGGGATAAGCTACAGCCGGACACCATCCTGGTGGTGGAAGGCGAGGTGGGTATGGATGAGTTCTCGGGGTCATTGAAAATGCGGGCCAAATCCGTGGAGGATATTACCTCTGCCCGGATGCGCTATGTCCGGGGCGTGGTGCTGCGCATGGCCCACGAAGACTTCTCCGCCGACTTTGTGTCCCAGTTGAGCGAGACCTTGCAGCCGTTTCGCAGTCCGGCGCTCCTGGAGCAGGGGGCGGATCCGGAGCAGGCGGCCGCGGGGTGTCCGGTGCTGGTGGAGTATACGGGGGCGGGGGCCGAGTCCAGACTTCGCCTGGGAGAGCAGTGGCGGGTCCAACCCAGCGACGACCTGTTGCAGCGGCTACAGGCCATGTTAGGGAAAGAAAGGGTTAGAATGTCGTACAGTTGATGGCATTTTTCTAAAGTTTCACGGAACATCGATAATTAATCAGCTAATGTATTCGCTGACAAACCATGGCTTGTGATAAATTCGCTGGCTGCTTGAGTGACTCCGAGTGTTATGAATCAGTACTATCTCGATTTCGAACAACCTATCGCTGAACTCGAAGAAAAAATTGAAGAGCTGCGGCTGGTTGGAAATGACAGCGAAATTAATCTTAACGACGAGATTAACCGGCTAAAGAGCAAAAGCGTCAGCCTGACTGAAAGTATCTTTGCCGGCCTCAGTGCGTGGGATATCGCCCGTCTGGCCCGACACCCGCGCCGTCCTTACAC
>JAJUGC010000120.1 GCA_029268325.1 Gammaproteobacteria bacterium
CGCCTCACCCTACTCGCTATGGTTTTCTGAAAATATTTTCGAGACTCAGGAAAACAGGATTTTCTGGGCCTCATTGAAGTGACTGACAAAGTGGACCGTCATGCCCTCCCGAATGTAATCCGGCAGCTCGTCATAGTCGCGCCGGTTGGCCTCCGGCAGCAGGACTTCATAGATCTTGCTGCGCCGTGCGGCAATGATCTTCTCCCGAATGCCGCCCACCGGGAAAATATGCCCGGTCAGGGTTAGTTCACCGGTCATGGCCACATTGGCCTTGGGTGCCTGGTTGCGGGCCAGGGACAGCAGGGCCGTCGCCATGGTAATGCCGGCACTGGGACCATCCTTGGGAGTGGCTCCTTCCGGCACGTGCAGGTGCACGAAGGCCTTGTCGAAAAACTCCGGATTTCCCTTGTACTGTTTCAGGTGAGAGGACACGAAGCTGTAGGCGATTTCCGCCGACTCCTTCATCACATCCCCTAGCTGGCCGGTCAGCTTGAAACCCCGATTGGCTGAGTGGATCAGGGAAGCCTCCACCGGCAAGGTGGCACCACCCATGGCTGTCCAGGCCAGGCCCGTGACCACGCCCACGCCCTTGAGGGTCTTTTCCGGGCGAAACATGGGCTGGCCCAGATAGGCCACCAGATCGTCCACGCCAATCCGAATGCTTTCGGCCTCTTTCTCCAGAAGCTTGACGACGGCCTTGCGCACAATCCGGTGCAGCATCTTTTCCAGATTCCGCACGCCTGCTTCCCGGGCATAGCCTTCCACCAGGCGGCGCAAGGCCGCATCGGTAATGGAAAGCTGGGAGGCTTTCAGATTGACGCGCTTCAGGAGCTTGGGCCAGAGATGTGCCTTGGCGATCGCCACCTTTTCTTCGGCGATATAGCCGGACAGGCGGATTACATCCATCCGGTCCAGCAGCGGGCCGGGAATGGTGTCCAACTGGTTGGCGGTGCAGACGAACAAGACCTTGGATAAGTCCAACCGCAGATCCAGGTAATGGTCCAGGAACTCCACATTCTGCTCGGGGTCGAGAGTTTCCAGCAGAGCCGAGGCGGGATCCCCCTGATAAGAGGAGCCAATCTTGTCGATTTCGTCGAGCATGATCACCGGGTTCTGGGTTTCCACCTCCTTCAGGGCCTGTACCAGCTTGCCGGGCATGGCGCCGATGTAGGTGCGCCGATGCCCCTTGATCTCGGCTTCATCGCGCATGCCACCGACACTGAAACGGTAAAATTTGCGCCCCAGGGCTGCGGCAATGGATTTGCCGATGGAGGTCTTGCCCACACCAGGCGGGCCAACCAGCAGCAGGATAGAGCCGGAGACTTCGCCTTTGTAGACCCCTTCGGCCAAAAACTCGAGGATACGGTCCTTCACGTCGTCCAGACCGCTGTGGTTCTTGTCCAGGATCTTGCGGGCTTTCTTGATATCCAGCTTGTCCTTGGAATAGATCCCCCAGGGAACCTGCGTCATCCAGTCCAGATAGTTGCGGGTAACACCGTACTCCGCCGAGCTGGGCTCCAGGATGGAGAGTTTCTGCAACTCTTCCTCGAAGCGCTTTTCCACATGGGCGGGGGGCTTCAGGCGCGCCATGCGCTCCTCGAACATTTCCACATCCGCGGTGCGGTCGTCCTTGGACAGACCCAGCTCCTTCTGGATGACCTTGAGCTGCTCCTTCAGGAAAAACTCGCGCTGATGCTCGGAAATCTTGCGGTTAACCTCGTGGCTGATCTGGTTTTGCAGCTTGGCCACCTCCAGTTCCCGCTTGAGCAGGTACAGCACTTTTTCCATGCGGCGCAGGATGGGAATGGTCTCGAGGACTTCCTGCAGCTCTGGACCTTCCGCCGTGGTGATGGCGGCTGCGAAATCGGCCAGGGGTGAAGGGTCGTCAGTCCCGAAGCGGTTTACATACTGCTTGAGCTCTTCGCTATAGAGCGGGTTGAGGGGCAGCAGCTCCTTGATGGCGTTGATGATGGCCATGGCGTAGGCCTTCTGCTCATCGCGGTTTTCTTCCTTGGGCTCGGGATAGTCCACTTCCACCAGATAGGGCGGGGTTCGGCGGAGCCATTGGGTAATGCGAAAGCGTTGCAGGCCCTGGGCGATGAACTGGAGTTTGCCCTTTACCTTGACGGTGTTGTGGATGCGCACGGCACAGCCGATCTCGGCAAAATCATTGGTGTCGGGTTCTTCGCTGGCGCCGTTTTCCGGCGGCTGGGTATAGGTCAGGCCCAGGACGTGGTGTCCGGTTTTGTTGACCCGGTTGATGGTTTCCTCCCAGGGATCTTCATTCACCATCAGGGGTTGGACCTGGGCGGGCAAAAACGGGCGACTGGAAACCGGGAGCAAATAAATGCGTTTGGGCAACACCTGGGAAGGTAACACCAGTCCGGTTGCCGCGCTGTTGGGTTCGGAGGAATCGTCCTCGACAAATTCTATGTGGGGATACTCGATCTCTGACATGAGTCCTCTCGATTTTGTAGCCGTTCAATATTTCGGCCGCCCTCGACCACCCCAGGCTGGGCCTCTCAGGGCGGCAACCTTGAGTTCTGCGACAGCCGGAACAGGTTGTCTTTGATTTAGATTGTTATAGCGCTATATGAGGGGCAAAGGGGAGGAAACCAAGGGTGGGAGGCGAAAGCATCGGGCTGGGGCTGGTTGTCCGTGATGAAATTGCCAATCGCCTCCCAGACTCTAAAACCTTCTGCTCGTGGCAATGCCGGCAGCCCTTGAAGCAGCGGCTAAGGCCCCCATATAGACCTGCATAAAATGCGAGGAGAACAGCAAATGGCGCAATCAGCCCATGTCGTGGATGTCACGTTGGAAAACTTTCAGACAGCGGTCTTGCAAGCTTCAATGCAGGTGCCTGTCTTGGTGGACTTCTGGGCCGACTGGTGTGCGCCCTGTAAGGTCTTGATGCCAGTGCTGGAAAAGCTGGCGGAAGAATATAAAGGCGCGATCCTGCTGGCGAAAGTCAATGCAGACCAGCAGCCGGATCTGACCGCCCATTTTGGGGTGCGTAGCCTGCCCACGGTAAAGATTCTGTTCCGGGGCCAGCTTGTGGATGAATTCACCGGAGCCTTACCCGAATCCCAGATCCGGGCGTTACTGGACAAGTACGTGGTGTCGGAGTCGGAACAGCTGCGTCGCCAGGCTGAAGCCCTACTGGCCCAGGGGGATGCCGACCAGGCCCTGGCCCTGCTCCGTCAGGCCAACCAGGCTGATCCGGATAACCTGGAGATCCTGCTGGATATCGCTTCTATCAGTGCCCAAACGGGTGACTTGCAGACCGCACGGGATATTTGCGACAGCCTGCCCGCCGAAATGCGCGACAAGCCCCAGGCCAAGCAGTTACAGGCTCGCCTGCGCTTTGTGGAAAAGGCCGGGCAGTTGCCGGAGCTGGGCGCCTTGCAGCAGCGGCTGGCGGACAATCCCGAGGATGCCGAAGCCCTGTATCTGCTCAGCCTGCATCAGGTGCTGGCCAATGACTTTGAGGGCGCGATTAACACGCTTTTGGAACTGATGCAGAAAAACCGGGAGTATGGTGACGATGCGGGTCGCAAAACCCTGCTGGAGGTTTTTGACTTGCTGGGCCGCGACGATCCCCTGGTCAAGACGTACCGGCGTCGTCTCTATACATTGCTCCATTAATCACTACTGCCTTAACCCTTTCCACGCCTTTCCTTAAAGAGGTTGGGCCTGCTGTCAGGCCAACCTCGCGATCACCACTTCTAATTCTGTCCGGGTGAGAGGACTTCCCACCCGTTCCTTCTTCTTAAAACCCGACGCCAAAGCCTTTCGGAAAGCCTCCGCCTTGCAGGCCCGGTCATTGTGGCGTTGCAGGCCGGTTGAGGCGCTTTTGCCAGGGCCGGATCGGTTCCTCTTACCAACATTTATTAAAAATTTATGACTCGCCACTGATCCAATTGCCGATTTGGGCAGTATACAAAAGGAGAAGTAGGTTACAGGGGCGCTGTCAGGACAGGACGTTTGATGCGGACTGACTGCCTCGTAGAAAGGATGATGTGCCGAAGTCCAATAACAACAACATAAATCCCAAAGTGACCCGTACATCTGGATGGAGTGGGCTGTGTCCACTTGACCTGAGTCACACATTACTCACCCGAGCGGGGGGCTAGAATCATGAAGACATCCGCAGTCTCTCAAGATCACAGGTTGCAACAGGGTGCCATGGCCATGCAAAGCGGCCAGGCAGAGATAGACGTTTTGGACCGGGAACGTACCACCGAGGGGGGCCCCTGGTTTGATGGCGCTTCAGACCGCGCCGCTTCCGGAGACTGGAATGGCGTGGCCGACGACGAGCTGCTGTCGGCTGACGATTTATCGGTATCAACCGAAGAAAATATTCCGGAACTCAGCTCCGACGAGATGCTCGCCGGTGACCTGATGTCCATGTATGTGCGGGATGTGGCGGCCCATCCGCTGCTTTCTGTGGAAGAAGAGAAGCGTCTGACCCAGGAGCTCTTGCGTCACCGGCTGTCGCTGGTGGTGCTGCTGGGCGGACATCCCCTGAGCTTGGCGGCCTTGATGGCCTTTGTCAGTTCCGATTCGGACTTTTTCCACCGGAACCCTGAGTGGCGGGATTGGGCCTTGCATCATGCAGAAGTGGAGCAAGCCCTGATAGGCCTGTTCCGGGACCATGCCAAGACCTTGCCGCGCCTGATTCCCCGGGAGCTGCTGGCGGAAATGCAAGGCCTGCACCAGAATCTGGAACAGGCGGTCGCTGCCCGTGACAGCCTGCAGGCCCGCTTGAACTACCGGGCCCTGATGCGGCACCTGGTGGGAGTACAGTTTCCCCATGAGCTGATCCTGAGTTTGTGTCAGGTGCTGACCGATACCATTTCCGCCAAGCGCCGCCGCAGCCAGCCCCCCTTGCAGATGCTGGTTCCTCTCAAGCCCCAGCGGCTGCTGCAAAAGATTGAGCGGCGCCTGGCCCGTCTGAATGTGACTAAACGCAAGCTGGTTCAGGCCAACCTGCGGCTGGTGGTGTTTATCGCTCAGAAGCATCGCTATGGCGGTGTCCAGCTACACGACCTGGTTCAGGAGGGTAATCTGGGCTTGCTGAAGGCGGCCGACAAGTTCGACTACCGTAAGGGGTTCCGTTTCGCCACCTATGCCTACTGGTGGATCCAGCAACAGATCAAGCTGGCGATCAAACGCCAGAGTGACCTGATTCCGTCGCCGGTTTACGTGCAGGATGAAATCAGCAAGTTCAATATCTGGTCCGTGCGTCTCCAGCAGGAAAACGGGCGGGAAGTGTCCGTCAGTGAAGTGGCCCGCCATATGGAGGTAAGTGTCGAGCGCGGTGCCATGCTGGCCATGGGCGCCCAGCGGGTATTGTCCATGGAGCGGGCGGTTTCTTCGGAAAGCGATACCAATCTGGGGGACTTGCTGCCCGACCAGAAGGTGGAATCCCCCTCCTGGGATTACCTCAAGGCCCAGCGGGAGAAAGCCGTTCAAAACCTGCTTAGCCATCTGTCACCACGGGAGGCCCGGGTGATGGCGTTGCGCTTTGGGATCGGCATCCATCAGGAATACACCCTGCGGGAGGTGGCCTCCCAGATTGGTGTGAGTCCCGAACGGGTCCGCCAGATCGAGCGCGAGGCCCTGGCCAAGCTGCAGGATATTGCCGGTGAAAGCCTGCAGACCCTGTTGGGTGAGGAGTAGCGTCCCGCCCATTGATGGTGCGTTCGCAACATGAGATAGGGATGCCTGGCCTGTGGGCCGGGCATCCTGGTTTCCAATCCGGTGGATGTGATCCAGTCGTGATTTCCTCTCAAAAGCTTGGCTCGGCCAGCCCTCTTTTTAGGTTTTCGCCGGGTGTTGAGCCATCTAAAAAATCCATTCTTCGATCCTTGAAAAGGTCTCTTTAGCCTACGTAGAACTACGTAAACCAGTTCAAATTGCCCGGTTGTTGCTACTCAAAGTCAAAAGATAGCTACGAGAGGTCAAGCGCCGTGGCGTGATCGGCCTTAATGTGGTGTCTCGTTTAAGAGCGCCCTAATAACAACTGGCGCTGGATGATTTCCTCGGAGACTTGATCATGTTGCAACAACCCAGTTATTCACGACACGAATTAGATGCTTTATTCGATGTGATCAATCCTCCAACCATGCAGTTGCCCCAGGGCAATATGCGCATGATCGATCGCATTACTCAGGTCCGTGCCGATGGCGGCAAATACAACAAGGGCCTGTTCGTGGCTGAGTTCGATATTGATCCCGACCTTTGGTTTTTCGACTGCCACTTTCCCGGTGACCCGGTCATGCCCGGCTGTCTGGGACTGGATGCACTGTGGCAAGGGTTGGGATTCTTCCTGGCCTGGTCTGGCTATGAAGGTAAAGGCCGGGCCCTGGGCGTAGGACAAGTGAAGTTCTTCGGCGAAGTGCTGCCGGAGGCCCGTAAGGTCGAGTATCGGGTCCATATTAAACGTGTCCTCTCCCGTGAGGTGATCGTTGGCATTGCCGACGGCGAAGTGTGGGTGGATGGACGCCAAATCTATTCTGCCGAGAATCTGCGTGCCGGCCTGATTCCGGTACAAGGCATGAGGGCTGTTTCATGAAGCGTGCTGTCATTACAGGAATTGGTGTGATCTCCAGCTTGGGAGAAAACAAGGCGCAGGTAGAAGAGTCCCTGCGTCAGGGCAAGAGCGGCATTCGCAAGAACCAGGAATTTGAAGAAGTGGGA
>JAJUGC010000121.1 GCA_029268325.1 Gammaproteobacteria bacterium
CCATCACCCCATCAAACAAATCGTCCCGGGTGGGCTGCTTACTAAAGAAACGCTCGGCATAGACCTCACGAATACGCACAATCAATTCCTGCTCAATGCCGGGTCGCAGAAACTGGATCGCCTCCACCATTCCCAAGCCGATAATATTGCGGGCTTCATCCATCGTGGGCGGTTCCAGACCCACCGCATCAAAACCTTCACAAATACATTGCGCGATATGGTCGGCCGAATTCAGCAACGTGCCGTCCCAGTCAAAAATCAAAACATCATAGGGTTTCTGAGTCATTTCAGCCTTCATTTATTCTGTCGGTACTGTTGTACGAAACGCTCCATCTCCTCATCCAGGGGCGCCTCGAACTCCAGCGGTGCCTTATCTCCCGGCAACTGGATCCGCAGCCGGGCCGCATGCAGGCACAGACGTTTGAAACCTTCCTTCCGAAGGTCTTTGTTCACACCATCAATACCATACTTGCTGTCGCCCACAATTGGAAAACCCGCAAACTGGGCATGCACCCGTATCTGGTGTGTCCGCCCGGTGATGGGCTTGGCCTCGACCCAAGTAAAGCCTTCGAGACGCTCAATGACCCGAAAGTCGGTCATGGACGCCTTGCCGCCAGCACTCACCTTCACCACCCGCTCGCCAGACTTGAGCTCGTTTTTGGACAAAGGTGCCTCAATGCGCCTTTTCTTCGCAGGCCAGGAGCCCACCACAAAGGCCCAATAGACCTTTTCCATCTGACGCTCGCGAAGGTCATCGTGCAGCGCCCGCAACACGCTTCGCTTCTTGGCCACCAGGATCACGCCGGAGGTATCCCGGTCCAGCCGGTGCACCAGCTCCAGGAAACGCTGCTCCGGGCGCAAGACACGCAGGGCCTCAATCAGCCCATAGGCGATACCACTACCGCCATGCACCGCGATACCGCTCGGCTTATTCACCACCAGCAAGCGGTCGTCTTCATAAAGGATTGCCGCCTCAATTTCCTTCAGCACTCCTCCTGCCGGCGTCGGGGCCTCATTTCGCTCAGCCAGGCGAATCGGGGGAATACGCAAGTCCTCCCCACCGGCCAGCTTGTAGTCAGGCTTGACCCGGGCCCCGTTCACCCGCACCTCACCGGTACGGATAATGCGATAGATACGGCTCTTGGGGACACCTTTCAAGCGGGCCAGGAGAAAATTATCGAGGCGCTGGCCAGCGCTTTCCGGATCGACTTTGACATTGGTAACCTGGGTTAACGCACCCGAATTGGATAACTGCATAATAAGGTATTAAAAGTGTCCCTTGGGGCATTTGAAGGTAGTGAGGTTTGCTGTTATATTGCGACAGCGCAACTTGCGGTTTGCCCGTATATCCAGAAATCCTTTCATCTGCGGATTCTGGCTGAAACGCAAACCGAAGGGTCGAGTATACTCCAGCACGATTCTATTTGGCAGACCAGATGGCCCCGTACAACCCGGGCCACGCGAACGAACACCGCCACAGTAGCTGGGGTTGACCAGGCGACAGAGCAAACAAATTTATTTAGTGTTAATGCGCGCGAGCGCGGTAACGCTCAGGACAAACGGTTTAGCGATTCGCTTGTGCAACACCCGCCTTACAGCGCGGCGCAAGCGAAGGATGATCGAGTCAGATCGAATAGTGCAAACAAGACGTTGCCAGCCAATTTCGCTGAAGAGCTATACAAGGAGTCATGTCTCCCACCATGCGCACAGAAATGACAACTTGCCGAACAGAAATTATGGAACGTTCTCTCCAAGAAGTGATGCGCAAGCTGGTTAAACCCTGAGCAAGCCACACATTCGTTTGCATTCGAGCTGTCTATGCGTCATTCCCTCCGCCGGCGTCAGCCGGATTAGCCGTTTACCCCTAGGCGCCATCGCCTCCCGCCCTTGGGAACATTTGGACTTACATGAAAAGAATGCTTATTAACGCAACTCAACCTGAAGAGTTGCGTGTCGCACTCGTTGATGGACAACGTCTCTATGACCTGGACATCGAGTCGGGCACCCGCGAACAGAAAAAGGCCAACATCTATAAAGGCCGGATCACCCGTGTCGAGCCCAGCCTTGAAGCTGCCTTTGTCGACTTCGGAGCAGAACGCCACGGCTTCCTGCCCCTGAAAGAGATCTCCAAGGAGTACTTCAAACCGAACGCCAAACAATCCGGCGGCAAACCCAATATCAAGGAGCTGGTCGAAGAAGGCACCGAGATCATTGTCCAGGTCGACAAGGAAGAGCGAGGCAACAAGGGCGCTGCGCTGACCACCTTTATCAGCCTGGCTGGCCGCTACCTGGTGCTGATGCCCAACAACCCCAAAGCGGGAGGCATTTCACGCCGCATTGACGGTGAAGAGCGCAACCAGCTGCGGGAAGCCCTGGCCGGAGTCACCGTCCCTGAAGATATGGGCGTGATCGTACGTACCGCGGGCGTGGGCCGCACCAGCGAAGAGCTGCAATGGGACTTGAACTACCTGATGCAGTTCTGGGAGTCCATCACCAGTGCCGCCCAAAACCGCCCTGCCCCTTTCTTGATTTTCCAGGAAAGCAACGTCGTCATTCGCGCCATTCGCGATTACCTGCGCCAGGATATCGGCGAGGTGCTGATCGACTCCGAGGACGTCTACCAGGATGCCCTGAACTTCGTCCAGGCTGTGATGCCCACCTACGAAAACCGCATCAAGCTGTATCGGGACGACATCCCCCTGTTCAACCGCTACCAGATCGAAGCCCAGATTGAGACCGCCTTCCAACGGGAAGTCAAACTGCCTTCCGGTGGTTCCATTGTCATCGACCATACGGAAGCCCTGGTTTCCATTGATATCAACTCCGCCCGTGCCACCAAAGGCGGCGATATCGAAGAAACCGCCCTGCAAACCAACCTGGAAGCTTCCGATGAGATCGCTCGCCAGCTACGCCTGCGGGATATTGGCGGCCTCATCGTGATCGACTTTATTGATATGACCCCCGCCAAGAACCAACGGGAAGTCGAAAACCGCCTGCGCAAGGCATTGGAGCTGGACCGTGCCCGTATCCAGCTGGGCAAGATCTCCCGCTTCGGCCTGATGGAAATGTCCCGTCAGCGCCTGCGTCCCTCCCTGGGCGAAACCCGTAACGAGGTTTGCCCCCGCTGTAAGGGCCAAGGCACCATCCGTGGCGTGGAATCCCTCTCCCTGTCCATTATGCGCCTGATCGAGGAAGAGGCCTTTAAGGAGCGTACCGCAGAGGTCCGTGCGATTTTGCCGGTTCCCGTTGCCACCTTCCTGCTCAACGAGAAGCGCAAGCACCTGGCCGAAATCGAGCGCCGTCAGCAGATCAAAGTGCTGATCATCCCGAACCCCCATTTCGATACCCCCCACTACGAAGTGCAACGTATCCGGGACGACAACACCTCTGCCAATGAGGCCAGCTATCAGATCCAGGTCGAGCATGATGACCAGGCCCTTTACGAGACCGCCCTGCCGAAAGAAATCGTACGGCCGGAAGCCGCGGTCAAGCGTGTCGCTCCCCTGGCTCCTGCGCCTATCTCTTCTGCTCCAACAACGGATGAGATTGGTCTTCTCAAGCGCCTGTCCAGAAAGATCGTCAAGCTGTTCGGCAATCCGGACAAAGCCGATGAAGCCATGGATCAGCTAAAAGCCAAGAGCACCCAGCCGGCGGCCCGTCAGAAACAGCGCCGCGAGCAGGCTCGCCCCCAGCAGGGCCAAAACGGCAAACAGCAAGACCGTGAACGGGCAGACCGTCGTCAAGGTGGCCAGCAACAGCGATCCGCAGGCAATCGCCGCCAAGACCAGCGTCAGGATCAACGCCAAGCCCAGGAACAGCGCCAGCAGCCCCAGCCAGAGGGCAAAGGTCGGCAGGGGCAATCCCAGCCTGCACAGCAGCGCCAAACCGCTCCGGCATCTGACGTAGTGAACGAGGAGTTCCGCCGTCCACGCCGCCCAAAAGGTGAAGTGCCCGCAAAGCAGGAAAAGGCCCAACAGCCACAACAGGACAAACAACCTGTCGCGGCGGCACCGGCCAAGACTGAAGCCCGCCCGGCTGCGGAGCAAGCTGAGACGGCCACTGCAGACGGCGAAAAACGTCGCAGCCGCAATCGCCGTGGACGGGGTCGCGGCGAGCGGGACGAGCGTACCGACAAGGCAACTGCTCAAGCTTCCGACCAGCAAAAGGCCGATGCTTCCCAGCAACCCTCCGAGAGTACTGCGGGCACCAAGCCCAGCCCGGCACTCCCGATTGCTGCCGAAGTTTCTGAGCAAGCTGTAGCCGCTACATCAGAAGCGACGCCTGAGTCCACAGCAACTGCTTCTACGGCTCCAGCCTCCAAGGCTGAGACAGCAACCGAAGCCGCTGTTCAGGCCGAGGCTCCTGTGAAAGCTGACCGTCAAGCCGAGCCTCAAGAGGCACAGGCCAAGGTTGAGCAGCCCCAGGATCAGAAGCAGCCAGAAGAAGCAGCTCCGAAGGCGGCGACAGAGACCACTGCAACCGCAGCGGCCGCTGAAGAGTCCAGCCCCAAACCCTCTGCTGAGGCAGAGAAAAACCTGGAGGCTGGGAAAGTAGAGCCTGAGGCCACAGAGACGGCAACAGCAGCCCCGGAAGCGGAAAAGAGCGCGGCGCGCCATCCACGGGACCAACGCCGGCAGGATCGCTCCGGTAACCGTGGCAAACGCGCCCCGGCTGCACAGCCTGAGCAACAAAGCGCAGCCGAACCGGCAAGCACAGAGGCGGCAACCAGCTCAGGCGAAGCTGTAGCCGACACTGCAAAACCAGCCGCTGCGGCAGCCAAGGCGCCCGTAGCAACAGAGCCGAAACCGGCCAAGCCGGAAGCACCGGCGGCTGAGCAGCAGCCTCAACAGGAAGCTCCTGCCCCTGAAGCCAAGCCAGCCGAGGAGACAAAGGCCGAAGCACCTTCTGCGCCGCCCGCTCCCAAACGGGCCCCGAATGATCCTCGTGAGGTGCGCCGTCGCATGCTGGAAGCCCAGGCGGCCCAAGAGGCGCAGGGTGAAAAACAAGGAGAGAAACAGGAAGGCCAAGAGTCTTAGTCTTTGCCAACCAAAAACAAGGGGGCCTAGAGCCCCCTTGTTTTTATCCCAAGCATTTATCAGGTATATACTTTCGATCTGATCCCAAGCGATTATGATATGCTTTGCCACCTGTTAGGATGCCTCTAAATTCTGTCGGACAGCCCCATGACAAATACCAACGCTTCCCCCCTATCCCCAGCCGACATTTCCGCGCTGGAAGACCTTTTGTTTGACGATCGCTTTGCGGAGGACTCCCTGGATTACTTCGGGATTCACGGCGCCTTGTCAGCCTTGGCGGTGGGACCATGCCCAATGACACCCGAAGCTTGGGTAGAACTGGCCTTTGGCCGGCCGGTAACCGCTGGCGAGGTAAAAGAGTATGACTGGGTTACCCAGACGCTGACTCGTCTCTTCCACAATATCCGTAACGAGTTGGATCAGGAGGAGCCCATTGAGCTGCCAGCAGAAACCTATGAAGACCGGGATGCCCTCACCAATTGGTGCGCGGGCTTTGTAGAAGCGTTCCTTGCCAACGAAGAGCGGTGGTTCAAGCAAAAGCAGGAATTGGTCGCGGAACTGCTGCTGCCGATTATGGCCTTGTCCAACCTGTTCGACGATGAAGACTTCACAGAAATTACCAGCAACCCGAAACTCATGGCTCAGCTCAGCGAGCAGATTCCCGAAACCCTGACGGATCTCTATCTGTTGTTCCATAGCGGCGAGTAATGCCGCTGTGGGCTCTCCCGCCCATTAGCCAGCCAGACCTTCAGCCGTCGCTGAGACGATTACAACCGCATCAGCCAGGCATCAACCCTGCCCCAAACATAAGCCAACAGCCTCCTGTACCACAGGGGGCGGAACCAGGCTCGTAGATCTTGCTCCTCACTTTCCGGAAAGCAAGCTTCGAAAAAGCCCCGCACCCGTTGTGCAAACCGGGCATCCAGGACCTCTTGATTCGCCTCCAGGTTCCAGCGCTGGTTCCAGTGGTCCAGGTTACAGGACCCGATGGATACCCAGTCATCCACCAAGATGATCTTGGCATGGATAAACCGGGGCTGGTATTCATAGAGACGCACCCCATGATGCAACAACTGCTTATAGTAGCGCCAAGCGGCAAAACGTACTCCCGGATGATCGGTTTTCGGGCCCGGTAACAACACCCGTACATCCACCCCCCGCTTGGCCGCCCGTAGGAGCGTGCGCCGTATGCGACGGGAGGGAACAAAATATGGGGTGGCGATCCAGACCTGTCGGGTGGCCTTACGAGTTCGGGAGAGAAACTCCCGCAAGATCCCCTGGTGAAGATGGCCATTGGCCCAGGCCACCCGCCCCGACATGGTTCCCACAATGGGAGTGTAGAGAGCGGGGAGCTGTAATGGCTTTTCTGCCGTACGGGACCAGGTTTGGCAAAATAGATCCTGCCATTGACCGATAACCGGACCTTCAATCCGAACCGCCACATCCAGCCAGGCATTGGGGATATTCCCTCGCTTTTCTGAAGGATTACGAGCTGCCCAGAACTTATCGGTGATACAAAAACCGCCCACAAAGGCCACGGACTGGTCGATGACGATCAGCTTGCGATGATCCCGATGGAAGTTGGTCAACCGCTTCAGAAGGCGAATGGGGTTATACCACACCAGTTGGATACCGGGGTGACGCAGACGTGCCCGATCCTCCCC
>JAJUGC010000122.1 GCA_029268325.1 Gammaproteobacteria bacterium
GAGGCGAGGAATTCCTGATCCTGCTGCCGAACACAACCCTCCTTCAGGCGCTGACACTAGCCGAGCGCATCCGCAACCGAATCGACCAGCACTCCATTAACTACAAGGGACAGAACCTGCGGGTGACCGCCAGCTGCGGTGTCTGCTCCATCAACCAGACCCGCGATCTGAAGCAGTTGCTGATCCAGGCGGACCTCAACCTGTACCAGGCCAAGGAGCGGGGCCGCAACCAGGTCATCCCCCCGGTTGCTCCAAGACAGGATGGGTTAGACGACGAGGATGCCCCGCCCACTGAACTCCAGTCCCGCTAACCCGGGCCAGGCCAAAGCCTTGGCCTCAGCCAGCTGGAAACCCGGGATCAGTTCATGGCACTTCTGATCAGACACCCGCCAACCCTAGAATAGTCTGCCACTCCTCCTCGGTCACCGGCATGACCGACAGGCGGTTCCCCTTCTGGAGCAGCGGCATTCCTGCCAGGGCGGGCACCTCTCTCAGCCTATCCAGGGGCACCAGACGTGGAAACGTGGAACACCATTGCACATCCACCCGATACCAGCGCGGGTTGTCTGGTGTGGACTTGGGATCAAAGTACGGAGATTCCGGATCCCAGGCCGAGCTATCCGGATAACCCGCCCGTACCACTCGGGCCGTACCCGCCACGCCCGGCGGCTTACAGCTGGAGTGATAAAACAACACCAGATCCCCTTCCTGCATCTGGTCGCGCAGCATATTTCGCGCCTGATAATTCCGTACGCCATCCCAGGGCGCGGTTTGCTGGGGGGAGCGATACAAATCCTCGATGCCAAACTCATCGGGCTCGCTTTTCATTAACCAATAAGCCATGCCAGACCCTTCAAAAAACCAGAATCCGGCAATGTAGCACAAAAATTTCAGTGGGCCTGCCCTGGACAGCAGCCTACAGACAGGGCGGAATCCCCATCAGAACCGGCGCCGCCACCCAGCACAAGGCAATCACCGCAAGACCATGGATCATCACCGCCACGAGCGCCATAAAACGCTGACGCCTGACCAGCTCGGGCTCCGCTTCCGCTTCACCAAGTTCGCGGTACTGCTGCCAGCTTCGCCACGCCAGATACACCATGGCCAGCAAGACCAACGGGGTGACGGCCAAGATCACCCAGTGCACCAGACTCAGCCCTGCGACCTGGATCTCGGCAAAACCCAACGCACACCCCAACGACAGAAAGGCATAATTGAACAGAAAATAAAGCGTCCACAGCAGCAAACCACTGACCATGGCCAACAAGCTGTTGCGCTGCAGGGCTCCAAGCATCTCGCCTCCTTCCATCACATCAGCAGTGGTAGCAGGTGCAACGCCACATAACCTACCAGGCACTGCAACACCACGTAATGCCAAAACAGTGACACATTAGTGACTTCCATGGGCTTGTCGGACACCACATAGCCATACGCCGAGCGCGCCAGAATAAAGCAGGCCATCAGCACCACCAGCCCTACATGCAACAGATGACAGCCCACTAACGCGTGAAGAATTGCCCCATAGGCATGCTGCTGCGGTCCATAAGGCGCATCCCGCAGCAGCAAAACCTGACTCACCCCATAGGCCAACGCCAGCAGGATCGCCAGCCCATAGCCCAGACGCAGCCGCGGCAGACTCCCGACTCGCAACTGACGACCGGCCCACCCCATCGCAACGCTACTGAGAATCAGGCCGCCCAGCCCCAAACTTGGCACCAGCCAAGGCAGCGCACCAAAATCTGGGGGCGGCCAGGCCGGCGCAACGGTCCAGAGAAACAGATAGCCGAACAACAGCGAACCGTACAGGGAGAGATCCGCCAGAATACTTAACCCCATGGCCCACCAGCCCGGCCCCCGTGGGTGACTGTATTGCAGGGGCAGCGTTAACCCCTGGCCGGCATCCACCACCAAGGGTGCCTGCTTGATGCCCCGATCCCACAGCCAGCACCAGACACCAGCCACCATCAGCACCGCCGCCATGGGCACCAGCCAGTACTGTTTGATGAGCAGCCCGACAAACAATAAGGCGGTCGCCAACGCCAAGAGCAGGGGGAGATAGGTATTGCGGGGCAACCGGACCACATATTCCGGCTTGGCATCGAGCATGGAGGTGCCCAAGGTTTCCCGCTCGCCCCTGCCGGGATCCGCCAAAAACCCCTGCCCCTGGGCCAGTTCTTGGGGCAACTTGGGGTTTTGCCACAGAGGATAACGGTCCCGGATCTGGGGCAGGCTGATGAAGTTATAGGACGGTGCCGGATGGCGCAGGCTCCACTCCAGGGTTCCCGCCCCCCAGCCATTGGCGGTGGCCCGCTGACCAAAGCGGTAGTGCAGGTACAGGTCCATGACAAAGGCCGCCACCCCGGCCGCCATCAAAAAACCGCCGACGGTGGAGATCAGGTTGATGATTTCCCAGCCCAGCCCTTCGGGATAGGTATAGGTGCGCCGGGTCATCCCCAGCATGCCAATCAGATGCATCGGCAAAAAGGTGATGTTGAAGCCGATAAACAGCAGCCAGAACGCCAGCCGTCCGAACAGCTCCGAGTATTCCCGCCCCGACATCAGGGGCAGCCAGTAGTACAGGCCGGCGAAGAACGGGAATAGCATGCCGCCGATCAGCACATAATGCAGATGGGCCACCACGAAATGGGTGTCATGGACCTGCCAGTCGAAACTGGCCAGCGCCAGCATGACGCCGGTGAGGCCGCCGAGCACGAAAATAAACAGAAACCCCATCAAAAACAGCATGGGAACCCGCATTTGCGCCCGGCCCAGCCACAGCGTCGCGATCCAGACAAACACCTGGATACCACTGGGAATGGCCACCCCCATACTGGCAGCGGAGAAGAATCCCTGGGCGACCTGGGGCAGTCCCACCGTGTACATATGATGCACCCAGATCATAAAGCTGATAAATCCCGTCGCCACCACCGCCAGCACCACCCAGCTGTAGCCCACCACCGGATGGCGGGCGAAGGTGGCGACCGCCATGGTGACGATGCCCGCGGCGGGCAGGAAAATGATATACACCTCGGGATGGCCAAACAGCCAGAACAGGTGCTGCCACAACAGCGGATCGCCCCCCTGCCCGACCATGAAAAACGGCCAGCCAAAGGCCCGCTCCAGCTCCAACAGGATGCTGCCCAGAATCAGGGGCGGGAAGCCCAGGATAATCATGAAACCGGTCACCAGCATGTACCAGGCAAACAGGGGCATCCGGTTAACCCCCATCCCCGGTGCCCGGGCTTTCAGGATGGTCGCCACCAGCTCAATGCCGGCGGACACCGCGGAAATCTCCACGAAGGTAATGCCCAACAGCCAAAAGTCCGAATTCAGCCCAGGCGTATATTCAGAACTGGCCAGGGGCACATACATAAACCAGCCCGCATCCGGCACACTCCCCACCACAAAGCTGCTGTACAGGAGAATGCCGCCGAACAGATAGCACCAATAGCCATAGGCACTGAGCCGGGGGTACAGCATGTCCCGGGAGCCGATCATCTTGGGCAGCAGATAGAAGGCAATGCCTTCCAACACCGGCACCGCGAACAAAAACATCATGGTGGTACCGTGCATGGTGAACAGCTGGTTATAGACTTCATGATCCAGGAAGTCGTTATTGGGCCGCGCCAGATGGGTGCGCAGCAACATGGCCTGCAGGCCGCCCAGCAGGAAGAACACAAAGCCTGTAATGATAAAGCGGCGGGACACATTGCTATGGTTGACCACGGAAAGCTGGGCCAGTCCCGGCGGCGTTCCCCAGATTTTCTCGAAGCGGCGGTGTAGCTGCTCGGCCCGGCTTGCCTCCGGCGCCCCTTGGCCTGGATGCTCCCCCCCCATCATTGCAGGCTCTCCAGGTACAGGGCGATGGAACGCAGTTCCTCCGGTGCCAGCTGGTCATAGGCCGGCATCTCCGCCTGGGGCTGCAGCAAGTGCTCCTTGCTGACAATCCAGTTTTCGAAATCATCCACCGTGATTCGGCCCGTGCGCCCTAGCCCCAGGCTGTAGCGGCTGGCCACATGGGTCAGGTCGGGGCCGCCGGAACCTTGGGCCTCACTGCCTCGAATCCGATGGCAATCGCCACACCCCTGGGCCATGAAAGCCTGCTGCCCCTGCTTCAGGGCTTCCCGCTCCGGAGCCCGTCCGCCACGGGCCTGGCGCTGACGCCAACGCTGGAACTGCTCCGGCTCCAAGGCAATCACATAGAACTCCATATGGGCATGGAGAGCGCCACAGAACTCCGCGCACTGGCCCCGAAAAATCCCCGGAGTCTGCGCCTGTAACTGCAACTGGTTGACCCGACCGGGAATCACATCCAGCTTACCGGCCAGACTAGGCACCCAAAAGCTGTGGATCACATCCTCGCTATGCAACCGAACCCGCACCTGTTGTCCGGCGGGAATGCGCAGCTCATTGGCGGTCACCAGGGTGTCTCCCGGAGAGGCGCCAGGATAGCGCACCTCCCACCAAAAGCGATGGGCAATCACGTCCACCGTCAAGGCCTCGGGATCGATCAAATAAGCCCGATAGCCCACGCCTAAGCCAAATACCAGCAGGGGCGTCAGAGCGGCCACCGGCAATAGAACGCCGCCGGCCAGGACAAATTTTGTGGCCGAGATGGCGCCCCGTCGCTCAGGCTGGCGGTAGATGGCATAGAAGGCCAGCGACATCACCACAACCAATACCGCTGCGGCGCCATAGAACATCCACCACCAGAGCCCCTCGATTGCCTGTGCCGTAGGAGAATGGGTGTTGAGCATGGATTGCTCGCCCCGACAGCCGGTCAAGGCAACCAGCCAAAGCCAACCCCAAGCCCCCCTCCACCGCGCCTGACCGGCCCATTGCGCTAACGTCCTATTCATGACTCCCTGTCTTTCCTGTCGCGGCCAAGCCGCGTCTGCAACAAATTCTCACAGGCAATGATGTAGCAAAGCGATGCTCTCCAGTAGCTTGGCAATGCCTTGTTGGGCAGGGGCGTCTGGCCTAGGATTGAGCCAGATGGTTTTCCAGGAAGTCGCCCGCGGAGGCGGGCAGCGATTCAAACGACGGACAACGGCAGGCCGCTCATGCCCTGGATGGTTACGGCACATATCGTCTTTATTCTCATGTGGTCGGCGGGCCTTCTGGGGCTGATCTATATGCTGGCAGCCCATCATGACGAGCATGATCCGCAACAGACGGAGTTCTATCGGGTCATTGAGCGCAGGCTCTACTTCCATCTGGCCACGCCAGCCGCGGCCTTGAGCGTGCTGACCGGGCTTTGGCTGTTATTCAGCCGGGGATTTGAGGGAGGGTGGCTGCCGGTCAAACTGGTGCTGGTCAGTCTGATGGTGGCGGCCCATGCCTATAGCGGCAAGCTGTTCACCCACTTTTGGCAAGGCAAGCGCCGCCACGGGGTACGCTTCTACCAGTTCTATAACCTGCTCCAAACCCTGATGATCAGCACCATTTTTTACCTGGTGGTGGCCAAGTCCTTTTAGCATCGGCGCACAGCGTTATTGCCGCCCGTTCGGATGATTCTCATCCGGGGGCGAAACGCCGATGTTGTGATCAAACACCAGCTTGCCGCCCATCCAGCCGGCCAGCATCACAATAATGACGTTCAGCCCGGTCAAAGCCAGGCCCCAGGGGAGCACCGCCTCCACAGGGTTGTCCCAGCGCCAGACCAGATTACTGCCGGCAATGGCCAACACCATGATGCCGGCGATAAAGTGGGACCAGCTCCCCATGAACCGGCGAATGGTGGGCGTCAGTATAAAGTCCAGCGTGCCCACTAGGGCCGCCACACACCCGGTGACCAGACCGGCCACGATGGCCCAGAATGAGACTTCCGCCCAGAATGGGTTGTCAGTCCAGAGATAGACCAGGTCCGTGACGAGGGCGGTATTCAGAAAGGTAATGGGAAAATTCACCAGCATGGGGTGAATGGGATGTCCGGCAATGGCGATTGTACTTCCCGACTCGTTACCTTTTGCCATGGCCGCCTCCCCGCTGACTCACACCGATAAGTCTACTGATCGGCTCCGAGACAGGAAATCCGGCGGATGACTTGCCCCTTTAAAGTCAGTATCCTTCGCTGGCCAAAGCATTTCCGGAGGAGTCTCATGGCCACAGTCAGCATCTTTGTCGGCACCGTCTATGGCGGTGCGTTGTTTACCGCAAAAGAAGTCGCCAACAAGTTGCGGGAAGCAGGCCATCAGGTCAACCTTTACGACCCCTCCCCCAGCATCAATGACCTGACCCAGGATGAAGCCGCCATCCTGGTGTGCACCTCCACCACCGGCCATGGGGAAATCCCCCCTAACCTGCTGCCGTTCTACCTGGAGTTGCGGGACAAGTTTCCCCTCCTGGGCGGGCGCCCGTTCGGGGTGATTACCCTGGGTGACAGTTCCTATGGGGAGACCTATGGGGGCGCCGGCGCCCAGATGGAAGAGCTTCTGCTCGAGCTGGGCGGCCGGCAGGTGAAAGAGCGCCTGGTGATCGACGCCCTCGAGCGCCATCTGCATGCGCGCCTCGTTGATGGCCGTCTGCTCTTCCACCTTGCGCAGCATCTCGTCGTGGGTGGCGTCGATGCCGGCCACCCCATCCTGATTGACTTCCGTTTCATCGGGCCGGACCGCATGGAGGTTCCGGTCCTGTTGCAAGGCACCCCCTTGGCCGCGGGGACCGGGGCGGGCAGCGGTATGGTGGGC
>JAJUGC010000123.1 GCA_029268325.1 Gammaproteobacteria bacterium
CGGTCACCGTGACCCACTCTGCCATGGCCGGCATACTCAGCACCGACAGCAGCAACCAGCCCACCAGGCTGCGCCAGGAAAGAACACTCATTTGCATCGGTAAAGCCTCACCCATCAATCATTACAGCCGTCGCAATCGCGCAACCGGCCTTCCCCCATCAACCACTACTTGTCCTTGCTGATGTGGTAGTAATAGTTACTGACCGCTCCGCCGTCCGAAGTTCTGGCCGGTGCGCTCTCCAGAGTGCGCGACCGCAGCGGGCTTAGCTCCCGAAAGACACCCGGGGCAATCACCAGGTCATCCCCCATGCTTGCCGCGGAGATGGTCAACTTCAGGCGGCAATCCTCGGAGTACTTAAAGTAGTTAACGCTGGTGAGACACTCCTGGAAACGTCCGTCCAGGACCAGCTCCAGCACCGTCTCAAACCCGCCTCCGGGCAGTTCCGACACTGAGATCACCTTCGCGCCCCGCACCACGGAGTCCACCATGGCGCGGTAGCCGTCATCCTGTAGTACCATGTCCCGAACTGTCGAGGAGCCGGTCAGCGAAGTGCCATAGACCCGCTCTGCCAAAGCCCGATAGGCATCCAGCTTGGAGGCCCGCATGGCCATCAAACGGTGACGTTGTAGCAAACGATCCCGCGGATCTTCATAGGCGCCATAGCCGGAGACCCGGATCACAATGGATTCCGGATAGGTTTTGGCCGGCTCGACATCCGGGGTCAAGGGCGCACAGCCTGACATCATGAAGGAAAGTACGGCGATTACCGCCCAAAGTCCCGGTCTTCTGCTGAACATCCTCATCTCATCCTATATCTTGCAAATGGTTTCGGTATGGCTGGATAGTGTAGAAGGAGATTGCGGTTTGGCCCTGCCCATAACCCGCTCCTCGCCTTCCCTGACTCCTCTCTGCCTACCCTCTCCTTCCTGGCTAACAGGCGGCAATTTGGGGCCGCTATTGCCAAGTTTCTCCTGCCTATCCCTGGATATAGAAATTTCCGTGCCACTTTTAACAAGTTTTCACAGTTTGCCAAGGAACCTTCCAAGAAGCATTTGTTTTCAAATAGATAGCCTCCTTCAAAAAACGATCTGACAGGCCTTTACCCGGCTAATTTTCCATTTCCAGGCTGCAATACAGGCAACAAATTGCCGGCTCCCACGCTCCCTTTTTTTGCCCCGTCAGCAAAGTGATAAAACCTCTGCTACGCTTCCTGTGTCACTTGCCCTGTCGTCAATGTTGACGCCCTTTTCCCTTAGTTAATTGACGTAAATGGAGTACTCCATGGCCCTGCCATCTTCCTTTCTGCGCAGAACCTTACTGACTGCGATCAGTGCCGCTACACTGGTTGCCACCACAGCCCAGGCCGGTAGTTTCAACAATGCCCGCTCCCTGGCAATGGGCGGCACGGGCGTTGCCACGGCTCACCCGGCTGCGGCAGCCTCACTCAACCCGGCCATGATGGCAGCCACCCACCACGACTGGTCCGATGACTTTGGCTTGATCCTGCCTTCCGTCAATGCACGCTTTGCTGACGAAGAGGAAGTGTTGGATCAGGTGGATGACCTCCAAGACGCCATCGACAACTTCGATGAACTGGCCCAGGAAATCAAAAATTTCGAAAGCTTTAACCTCACTGAGGCCGAGCGGCTCCGTGACGAAGCTCGTCTGGCCGCAGGTGACCTGCTTGAGCAACTGGAAGCCTTCGATAAGGACACTATCCGTATCAATGCAGGCGCTGGTCTGAGCCTGGCAGTGCCCAGCCCCCGTTTGGCGGTGGGTTTCTTCGCCAATGGCTCACTGACCGCGACCGTGCGTGGCGAATTTGACGAAGACGACGCCGCTCTGTTGCGCAAAATTGCCGAAGACACAACGTTCGATCCCGAAGATGCAAACCTGGAAGATGAGCTGAAGTCCCGCGGCCGAATCCTCGCCTCCGCCGTGGTTGAAGCGGGCATCAGCTTCGCCCATGCCCTGGATCTGGGCAACGACCATGTCCTCCAGCTGGGTGTGTCACCCAAGTATGTGCAACTGCGCACCTTCCAATACACGGAAAGCATTGGCGAGTTCGAAGACGACGACTTTGACGCCGCAGACTACGAAACCGAGAAAAGCGGCTTCAACCTGGATATTGGCGCAGCCTACGCGTTTGGCGAGAACAAGCAGTGGAACACCGGCCTGATGGTGAAGAACCTGATCCCCATGGAGCTCAAGTCTGCCCAAAGCCGTCCTGACCTCGATGAAGAGCGCTACACTCTGGAGCTTAAGCCCAAGGTCACTGCCGCTATTGCCCATACCGGTAACTACCATGTGGTGACCGCCGAGCTGGAGCTGACCAAGCAAAAAGGCTTTGGCTACGCCGATGACACCCAATGGTTCTCGGTCGGTGCTGAGTTTGACGCTTGGCGCTTTGCCCAATTGCGTGTTGGTGCCCGCCAAAACCTGGCCAGCAACAGTGACAACGCCGGCATTGAAGAGAAAACCCAGTTCACCGCCGGTCTTGGCCTGAACCCCTTCGGTGCCCGTCTGGATATCGCCGCACTGGTGAGCGATTCTGACCTGGGCGCGGCTCTCGAGTTCGGTGCCGCGTTCTAAATTGCTCCATCTTTGTTGATGACGTGATTTAAGCCTCTCTAGCCCGGCCCCTTGGCCGGGCTATTTTTTCTGCCGATTAAACGGGATAATCCGCGAATCATCCATGTTCAGTGGAGTCTGCGGGTTCATGAAACATTTCCTCGTCGGCGGAGCCGTACGTGACCAACTGCTTGGCCTGCCAGTCAAGGACCGGGACTGGGTGGTGGTGGGCGCCACCCCCGAAGAGATGCTCCAGGCTGGCTTCGTCCAAGTGGGCGCCGACTTTCCGGTGTTCCTCCACCCTCACACCAAGGAAGAATACGCACTGGCCCGCACCGAACGAAAATCCGGCGTCGGCTACAAAGGATTTATCTGCGACTTTTCCCCCCAGGTGACCCTGGAAGAAGACCTGCTGCGCCGCGACCTCACCATCAACGCCATGGCTTTGAGTGAAGACGGACAGTTGATCGACCCCTATGGCGGACGCCGTGATCTGGAACAAAAACGCCTGCGCCATGTCTCCGACGCCTTTCGCGAAGATCCTCTACGCGTACTACGCGTGGCGCGCTTTGCCAGCCGCCTGGCGCCTTTGGGTTTTCAAGTGGCCGAGGAAACCCTCCAGTATATGCGGGAGATGTCCGATAGCGGCGAACTCGCCTTTCTGACTCCGGAGCGGGTCTGGCAGGAAACCGAGCGGGCTCTGGGGGAACAGATGCCCTGGGTCTACTTCCAGGTGCTCCGGGACTGCCATGCCCTCAAGGTCATCATGCCGGAGCTGGATGCCCTGTTTGGCGTCCCCCAACCACCTCAGCACCATCCGGAAATCGACACGGGCCTGCACAGCCTGCTGGTACTGGAGCAAGCCGCCAAGCTAAGTGACAGCACCGAGGTCCGTTTTGCCGCCCTGGTCCATGATCTGGGCAAAGGCACCACTCCCGAAGAGATGCTGCCGCGCCACCTCGACCATGAACAACGCGGGCTCAAGCTGATCAAGCGACTCTGCCAGCGCCTGAAGGTGCCCAACGCCCATCAGGCCCTTGCCTTACTCGCCAGCGAATACCACACCCACTGCCACCGGGCCCTGGAACTGCGCCCCAGCACCATAGTCAAATTATTGAAGCACTGCGACGCCTTCCGACGCCCGGAACGCTTCGAGCAGTTCCTGCAGGTGTGCGAAGCCGACGCCCGAGGGCGCACAGGGCTGGAGCAGCGGGTCTATCCGCAGCCGGAATTACTGAGAGCGGCACTGGCCGCCGCCCGGACCGTTTCCGCCAAGGAACTGGCGGCCCAGGGACTAAGCGGAGCAGAAATCGGCGAACGGCTTGCCCAGTTGCAATCTCAGGCGGTCGCGGAAGCGATCCGTCTATTTAAGGCGCAACAGAATATTGCTGACCTGAGTGTATCCGATGACTCATAAACCAGACTTTCATTCGCATCCAGTAGCCTTGATCACCGGTGCTGCCCGGCGTTTGGGAGCCGCCATGGCCGAATTCCTGCACCTACAGGGGTTCGACCTGGTACTCCACTATTTTCACTCTGGACCGGAAGCAGAAGCCCTGGCCCAGCGACTCAACGGACGACGCGCAGACTCCGTGCACCTGGTGCGGGCCGACCTGAGTGACCCGATCGCCGTTCGGGAATTGGCCAATCGGGCCTTGCGCAGCTTTGGCCGGCTGGACGCCTTGATCAACAACGCGTCCCAGTTCTTCCCCACACCCATTGCAACAGCCACCGACCAGGATTGGGAGCGCCTGTTCCACACCAACCTGCGGGCGCCCTATATTCTCAGCCAGGCCCTGAGCGAGGCCCTGAAAGCTCATCAGGGCTGCATCATCAATATTGCCGATGTGTATGCCCATCGCCCTTTAAAGGAACACAGCCTGTACAATGCCAGCAAGGCCGCCCTGGTGTCCCTGACCCAATCCCTGGCCCAGGAACTGGCGCCCGACATTCGAGTGAACGCCATAGCCCCGGGTGCTATACTTTGGCCCGACCAAACTGGCGCGGAGGCTGATTCGACCAACACTGTCCCTGCCTCCTACCAGCAGGCCATTTTGCAAAAGGTTGCCCTGGGTCGATTGGGAACCCCTGAAGACATCGCCCGCGCGGCCTGGTTTCTGATTGCCGAAGCGCCCTACATCACCGGCCAGATTCTGAATGTGGATGGCGGTCGCACCCTGACCATCTGAGATCCCAAATGCTACTGGAGACTCTTCATGAGAAACGTCGTTATCGCTGCAGCCGCACGCACCCCCATTGGTGTCTTTGGAGGCTCCCTATCGTCACTGTCCGCCGTGGAGCTGGGCACCACCGTGGTTCGCCACCTGCTCCAGAAAACCGGTATCGATCCCTCCCAAGTGGACGAAGTGATCCTGGGCCAGGTGCTCACCGCCGGTTGCGGCCAGAACCCGGCTCGCCAGACCGCTCGCAACGCCGGTCTGCCCGATGCGGTTCCCGCCCTTACCATCAATAAGGTATGCGGCTCCGGCCTGAAAGCCCTGCAACTGGCTACCCAGGCCATCCGCGTAGGCGATGCCGACCTTATTATCGCCGGGGGCCAGGAATCCATGAGCCAGGCTCCCCACGTTCTGCCCAAGTCCCGCAATGGCCAGCGCATGGGCAATTGGGAACTGGTGGATACCATGATCCAGGACGGACTCTGGGATGCCTTCAACGACTATCACATGGGCATCACCGCTGAAAACATCGTGGAGAAATACGGCATTTCCCGGGAAGAGCAGGATGCCTTCGCCGCCCACTCCCAGCAAAAAGCGGCAGCCGCCATCGAGGCCGGACGCTTCGCCGACGAAATCGTGCCAGTACAGATTCCCCAGCGCAAAGGCGATCCCCTGGTTGTGGACAAGGACGAGAACCCGCGCCCGGGTGTGACTGCCGAGGCCCTGGCCAAACTACGCCCGGCCTTCAAAAAAGATGGCACCATCACTGCCGGTAACGCCTCCTCCCTGAACGACGGCGCCGCAGCTGTAATCCTCTGTAGCGAAGAAAAAGCGAAGGAATTGGGCCTGACACCCCTGGCCGTCATCAAGGCCTACGCCAATGCGGGTGTGGATCCGGCGATCATGGGTACCGGCCCGATTCCGGCGACCCGCCGCTGCCTCGAGCGGGCTGGCTGGACCGTGGACGACCTGGACCTGGTGGAAGCCAACGAAGCCTTCGCCGCCCAAGCCATTTCCGTCAACCGGGACCTGGGCTGGGACACTTCCAAGGTGAACGTGAACGGCGGCGCCATCGCCCTGGGGCACCCCATCGGCGCCTCCGGCTGTCGAATCCTGGTGACCCTGCTCCACGAAATGATCAAGCGGGATGCCCGTAAAGGCCTGGCAACCCTCTGCATCGGTGGCGGCATGGGCGTGGCACTCGCCATTGAGCGCTAAGCAACAACCTCCCCCTCTCCCTCCTGGGGAGAGGGGAGAAAGAGCCTCTTTCACAGCGAGCCCAGGAACCAGCCAGCCCACCATGCTGCATATCATCCTTTACCAGCCCGAAATCCCACCTAATACCGGCAACATTATCAGGCTCTGCGCCAACACCGGCTTTCAACTTCACCTGATCGAACCTTTGGGGTTTATTTGGGAAGACAAGCGGCTGCGGCGGGCGGGGCTGGACTATCATGAGTTCGCCTCGGTGCAGCGTCACGCCAGCCTTGACGAATTTCGCACCCGCTACCCTGCAAGCCGCCTGTTCGGGCTCTCCACCAAGGGCCAGCGTTTTTACCATGAGGTGCAGTACCAGGAAGGGGACGCCCTGCTGTTTGGGCCGGAAACCCGCGGACTGCCTTCAGAGATTCGGGAACAGCTGGGAGCTGACCACCTGTTACGCGTCCCCATGAAAGACGGCAGCCGCAGCCTGAACCTGTCCAACACCGCGGCCCTGGTCTCCTATGAAGCTTGGCGCCAATTAGGCTTTGTCGGCGGCCTGTAGCAGGATAGCGGCTATAGCGAGTAGGGTGAGGCGTTACCGCCTCATCCCTCTCACAGAACCGTACATACGGGCCACGTATACGGCTCATGCCATTAACTTACCCCGAACTCGGGGACAGTGATGCCGGTTTTGACCTTCGCAAGATCCATCAA
>JAJUGC010000124.1 GCA_029268325.1 Gammaproteobacteria bacterium
AGCAACTGGTTGAGATGGACACCATCAACCCGGAATTCTCGCAAACGGACGTGGCTATCGTCCTGGGCGCCAACGACGTGGTGAACCCGGCGGCTTCCAAGGATCCGGCCTCCCCCATTTACGGTATGCCGATTCTGGATGTGCACCACGCCAAGACCGTGGTGGTGGTCAAGCGGGGTCTGTCGCCCGGATTTGCGGGTATTCCCAACGAGCTGTTCATCCGCGACAACAGTCTGATGGTGAACGGCGACGCCAAGAAAGTCCTGCAGGACATGATCGCGGCGATGAAAGAGCTGTAATCCCCAGCCCGCCGGCCTCCTGCAGGCCGGCAACCTCGAAGGCCCGATCCCTGGATCGGGCTTTTTTGTGTCTTTTACTTGGCCTTCAAGGGCTCTTCAGCCAGAGGCTGAGTCCTCCAGCGCATCCGGGTTGAGTCGGGCGCGGGCATTACGCTCAATCTTCATCATGGTTTCCCGCATCTGGAGGACTTCCTCTTCCGTGATACCAGCCAGCAGTTGCGCCCGGGCCTGGGAAACTACCTGTTCCAGCTCATTCACGCGCTGGCGCCCATGAGGGGTTAGCCAAACCTGACGGGCACGACGGTCGACGGGGCTGGTGCGGCGTTCGATCCAGCCCTGCTCTTCCAACTGGGCCAGGGTTCTCAGCAATGAGGGCAACTCGATGCCGATATCCTGCGCCAGCTCCTTCTGGGTGCAGCCCTCCCCCAGGGTCTGCAAATGGAGCAAGACAATCCAGCGGGTTTGGGTAAATCCCAGGGACGCCACCGACTCATCAATCACGGCACGCCACAGCATATGCAAACGGTGCAGGGCCATCCCAAAGGAGCCCGCATCCTGAACGCTATATCGACTAATCATGAACAATCCAAATCCACACGACTTCAGCCGGCCAGTATGCCAGCAGGAAGCACTCCGCGGCAAAGGAAGCCTTTACCCTTGGGCAAGAACGTTCCCCCAGCAAAAGGCCGCCAGGAAAAGCGCCATCTTTGTTGACCGGCTCGCAGCGGTGCCACCCCGGCAACTAAAAGGCCGGAGCGGCCTGGCTTTGCATGACCGGGTTGTTCTCCTGGGACTCCAGGGGGTTGCCGATGCGATCATCCAGCACCGATGAGCTGGTCTCTCCCGGTAGTTGCTCCTGGCTGGGCCGTGGAATGGTTCCTCCCTGGGTGGCCACATCATTGGTCGCCGGAATCGGATTGCCAAACTGGATAAAGACGCCATCGTCCCGCAGTGACAAATCGCCGGTCTGGATGGTGAGCCCCTCCCCGGGCAACAAGGGATCACGGCCGCCGCCCCGTTCGGCGAATAGAAACTCATCCTGGCGGTCTACGCCATTAACGCAGGTTTCCACACTCTCTGGAGGGAGATTCTCGACCGGGGTAATCACACCATTGGCATCTACAAATACCCGTAACCGGGCGCGCTGTGGACAAACGATGCTGGTTTCCACGGTCACTTCAAAACCACTGTCTTCTGCCTGATAGTCCAGGGGAATATAGTCTTCCGACCACAGCCAATAGGCCAGTTCCGCTTCGGTGTCGATCTCGCCGAAGAAGTTGGCCAGCTCCTGATCGGTCAAAATAGTGAAGTTACTCTGGGGATTGAGGCCGGCGATATACGCCAGACAGCGTGACGGGAAGCACTTGTCCGCAAAGCCGGTCAAAGGCTCGTCGTTCTGCAGCAGTTCATCCAGCCGATCCTCGAAGGTGGCCGCCAGTGCTTCCTGGGCGTAAAAGAACAGTAACTCATGGCGAGAAACCTGGGGCACGCCAGCGAGCTGCGAGGGTCCGATCCGCGTCTCCCAATAGAGCACATCCTCGGTCAGGTTAAAGTCTTCATACTGGTACTGGTCCAGGGGCTGGAAGGTTTCCCGGCTCGTTGAATTAATGCTGAACAGGCCATTTGAGTCATCGTCGCTGTCGCCACACCCCACCAGCAACAGCACCATCAGAAACCATGAAGCCGCTCTCGCCACGACATCTCCCTCCTTGCTCATTCCGGCGTCCTACCTGGCGCCGATGGTTGCTTCTGGGCGATTGAACCCGCAACATTCCAAAATCAAGACTCAGTGTGGGTATTAAGGAGAATCGGTCATGAATGCACCAGTGGTAATCTATCACGGAGGCCGCTGCCTGGATGGTTTTGGCAGCGCCTATGCAGCCTGGTGCCATTTCCAGCAGGCGGGAATAAGTGCAGACTATGTGGCCGCAAACCATGGGGAAGCACCGCCGGACTGTCGGAACCGGGAGGTCTATATCCTGGACTTCTCCTACAAACGCCCCGTCCTTTCAGAGCTTTGCCAAAGTGCCCGTCGCGTGGTCATCCTGGACCACCATATCAGCGCCCAGCAGGACCTGGCGGGGCTGGAGCAGGAGTTCGTCAACCTGGAGGTTGTGTTCGATATGGAGCGCTCCGGCGCGGTGATCAGCTGGGAATACTTCCACACGACCCCAGTTCCCCACCTGTTGGCCTGTGTACAGGACCGGGACTTGTGGCAGTTCCGGATTTCCGACAGCCAGCATATTACCGCCGCCCTCATGTCCTACCCTCTGGAGTTCGAACGCTGGCATCGCTGGGCCAATTCGAACCCGGACCTGGAGCAATTAGCTGCCGAGGGACGCGCCATCAACCGCTACCGGGAGCAGATGGTCGAGCAATACCGCCCACTGGCCGTTATGGGCACCATCGCGGGTTATGAAATTCCTATCGTGAATTGCCCCCACGCCATTGTGAGTGAATTGGTGGGGCGCCTGGCTCAGGGGCATCCCTTTGCGGCCGGCTATACCGACCAGGGGAGCCTGCGCACCTGGTCGCTACGTTCCACCGGGGAAGGGCTTGATGTCGCGGAAATCGCCAGCCGTTTCGGTGGTGGGGGACATCCCCGGGCGGCCGGTTTCAGCACCCGGATACCGGAAGAGCTCCTTCACCTAAGCCCTTGACGAGAAAAGGGGTTTATTTCTGGAAACGGAATATCTGGAGGAGTTCTCAACAAATACTGGTCAAAGGCGTCATTTTGATGGGACAATTCAGGCAGAGATGTTAGAGCTGTACGAACAAGAAAGGGACAGGACTGTCCTCAAACCCACTCTAACAACTGTCCGCACGGACAAGGAGCCTTGCTCATGTCTCTCATCAAGGATCGCTTCCTCCTGATGGTGAGTGCCCTGATCGCTGCAGGCCTCTCCTGGGCCTACTGGCACTACACCGGCAAAGACGGCACCATGATTCTGGCCACCGTCATGCTCATCGTCCTGATCGTTGAAAACAACAGCCTGCGCGCCCGCGTGCAACGGCTGGAGCGGCAGCGCCGGCTGAAATAGCCTTAACGGCCCACCGGACGCGCCTTGCGCCCCGCACTCTTCCTGAAGGGCTTGCCTGGCTTGGCGGCCCCGGTTTCACGGGGTGGCAACCCTGTATGCTGGGTCAGGACCTGCCCCTTGCGAGGTTTGGAGCCCTCGGTTGACGGACGCCGTCCCGTCGGCTTCTGGCCGCTGGGATGATTGGCCGGCTGGGTCGGCGGTACCAGGTGCCTTTTGCTGTAGCCGATCAGGTCCGAGCGTCCCATACGGTGCAGCGCTTCCCGCAGCAACGGCCAGTTGTCCGGGTCGTGGTAGCGCAGGAATGCCTTGTGCAAGCGGCGCTGGCGCAGCCCCTTCGGAACCACCACATCCTCGGAGTCGTGACGGACCCGATGCAGGGGGTTCTTGCCGGTGTGGTACATGGTGGTGGCATTGGCCATGGGCGACGGATAAAAGTTCTGCACCTGGTCGGCCCGGAACCCATTGCGCTTCAGCCACAGGGCCAGGTTCATCATGTCTTCATCGGTGGTGCCCGGGTGGGCGGCGATGAAGTACGGAATCAGGAACTGCTCCTTGCCCGCCTCATTAGTGAAACGCTCGAACATGGCCTTGAACTCATCGTAGGTGCCAATGCCCGGCTTCATCATCTTGGCCAGCGGGCCTTCCTCCGTATGCTCCGGCGCAATCTTGAGGTAACCGCCCACATGGTGGGTCACCAGCTCCCGCACATACTCCGGATCCCGCACCGCCAGGTCGTAGCGTAGACCGGAGGCGATCATCACCCGCTTCACTCCGGGAACCGCACGGGCACGGCGATAGAGGTTGGTGGTGGGCGAATGATCCGTCACCAGGTTCTTGCAGATCGACGGGAACACACAGGACAGGCGCCGGCAATTGGCGTGGATTTCCTCGCTCACACAGTTGAGCTGGTACATGTTGGCCGTAGGCCCACCCAAATCGGAAATGGTGCCGGTAAAGCCCGGCGTCTTGTCGCGGATCTGCTCAATCTCGCGGATGATGGAATCCTCGGAGCGGCTCTGGATTACCCGCCCTTCGTGCTCGGTAATGGAGCAAAAGGAACAGCCCCCGAAGCAGCCCCGCATGATGTTGACCGAGAACCGGATCATCTCGTAGGCGGGAATCTTGGCATCCCCATAGGCCGGGTGCGGCACCCGCTGGTAGGGTAGCTCGAACACGCTGTCCAGCTCTTCCGTCGACAGGGGAATGGGAGGCGGATTCACCCATACATAGCGGTCGCCATGGGGTTGGACCAGGGGTAGCGCATTGGCCGGGTTGGTTTCCAGGTGCAACACCCGCGAGGCGTGGGCGTACAGCACGGGATCACTTTTCACCT
Source organism: Gammaproteobacteria bacterium (assembly GCA_029268325.1). Lineage (GTDB taxonomy): Bacteria > Pseudomonadota > Gammaproteobacteria > Pseudomonadales > Oleiphilaceae > JAEZAA01. Next base: position 4,674 of record JAJUGC010000124.1, read on the forward strand.
GTTCATAGGAAGGCAGCAGGATAAAGCTTTTTTGATTGCCATTGACCGGCAAAATCCGCAGGACCTGCACATCACTTTGCTTGCCGGCCTTTTTGCCGCTGCAATTGGCGCCTTCGGTTTCGGCTTCCTCTCCCTCTGGCTCATAATGGTAAGGGTTGGGATGGGGTGTGACCGGGCCCGGAATATCCACCGTGGTGGAGTCTTTTGCCTCCCAGTCAGCGGGCAGTTCGGACAGCATCATCGCCGTGCCCCGGATACCGGTCATTTCCTTCAGCTTTTCGCCGGTGGCGGCGCGGTGGGCAATTTCCACCACGGCCCGCTCCGCATTCCCGAACACCAGCAGATCCGCCTTGGAATCCATCAATACGGAACGGCGTACCGTATCCGACCAGTAATCGTAATGGGCAATCCGGCGCAGGCTCGCCTCAATCCCGCCGATCAGCACCTGCACGTCCTTGAAGGCTTCCTTACAGCGCTGGGTATAGACGGTGACCGCCCGATCCGGCCGTTTGCCGCCCACATTGCCGGGTGTATAGGCATCGTCATGACGGATCTTCAGATCAGCCGTGTAACGGTTGATCATGGAATCCATGTTGCCCGCGGACACGGCGAAAAACAGGTTGGGCCGACCCAACACCCGAAAAGGCTCCGCCGACTGCCAGTCCGGCTGGCAGATCATGCCCACCCGGAATCCCTGGGCTTCCCACAAACGTCCGATCACGGCCATGCCGAAACTGGGGTGATCCACATAGGCATCGCCGCAGACGATGATGATATCGCAGCTGTCCCAGCCCAACTCGTCCATTTCGGCACGGGACATGGGCAGGAATGGGGCGGTGCCAAAACATTCGGCCCAGTAACGGTTGTAGGAAAACAAAGGAGGTGCTGAGTGCATAGCCGGATGGCCTGTATTGTATGGGTGGCAAGGTTCGGAGTAGCCGCACATTTTACCCAAGTCCTGGCGCCAGGGCTAATCCGAGAGCCTATTGGTTTTTCATGCCGGCGCCTCTGGGCCACGCCGGTCGTCGGCTAGGTCTGGCGATCCTGGGTAAAGACCTGCATAAACTCTTCCCGCCCCTTGCTGGCGATCTCCATCAGCTTTTCCAGGTCTTCCCGAAACTCCACCTGTTTCCCGAGTAGCCTCTCGTCGTGGTCACGAAACATCTTGATGGTATCCAGGGCGGCGCTCTCGGTCATACCCAGTTCGGTCAGGGTGACTCGGGCGGCCAGCAGGCTGCTCTCGAAAGTCTCCCGGAGCACAAAAGGAATCCCAAGCGCCATCAAGGACATGGCATGGTGGCGGGTCACCGCCCGGGCAACTACACGCACCTGGGGATAGTGCTCCCGCAACAGGTGGGCCACCCGCATGCTTTCGTCCACGTCCGCCAAGGCCAGCACCACCAGCTGGGCCTTGCTGACACCGGCCTTCTGCAGCACATCCAGCCTGGTGGCATCACCGTAGTACACCTTGTTCCCATAGCGGGTAATAAACTGCACATAGCTGGCGCTACGATCCAGGGCGGTAAAGGGGATCTGCTTGACGGCCAGCACCCGTCCCACGATCTGCCCAAAACGGCCAAACCCGGCGATGATCACCGATGGCTCCTCCGGCGCACCGGACATATCCGCCGGCTGGGCCTCCTCTGGGGTTTCCTTCGCCGGCTTGGCGCGAGCCAGCTTCAGCAGCAACGGCGTGGTGATCATGGACAACCCGACAATCAGGGTCATCTGATCCACCATCAGGTCATTGATCACATTGAGAGCGCGGGCCTGGTTCAGCAAGACAAAGGCAAACTCACCGCCCTGGGAGAGCAGGATGCCCAAGGTCCAGGCCTCCCTCCCCTTCAGCCGTAACGCAAACCCCAACAGAGCCAGCACCAGAGCCTTGACCGCCACCAGCACCGCCACCCACATGAGGATCAAAAGCGGTTCCTCA
>JAJUGC010000125.1 GCA_029268325.1 Gammaproteobacteria bacterium
ACAGGGGATGGCGGCTGACTTCCTGCATGGTCCATTCCATGGGACGGCGGTGCTGGGTCAAAACGCTGCCGGTATGGTTGTTCAGGCCACGAACGTAGGGAATGTTGCGAAGTGCCCTGCGGAGCCGATCAGTGAAGACGTCCTGGTTCAGGCTCAGGGTCAGGCCGGCCGGCCCCAAATCGGTGCCCAGGCCGTTCTGCATGGGAATATGCAGCATAATTTCCTTGCCGGCCCCATGGGCCCGCAAGGCCAGGTCACGGGTGTGGGGCAAAAACGGCAGGAAAGACAGGGTCAGGGGCGCTGGAATATCAATCAGCCGCAGGGCCTCGGCCCGCCGGTAGCCTACATCGTCGATGATAATGGCGATGGTGGGGGTGACCGGGGGCTGAGCCAGGGCCGGGGCGGCACCCAGTGCCGCCGCGAAGATGATCCAGCACCGAAGACTGCGAATACTACGGAGTGGAAGGCTGCGTGAAATCAAGGGTTATCCTTGGCCGCGGGAGGCCATGATACTCAGTCCCTTGAGTAGGTTGAGGGCTTCACGCAACTGGAAGTCACGCTCGATCAGTTGGGCCGCCTCGCTCTTTTCGGAATTCCGTCCCTTGTCGCCTTTTACAGGCTCCGGTTGGACGCTGCCGTTGGACAGGTGGCCGTTCAAGTCTGCTTCCTTGAACAGGGGCTGGGACTGAATCTCGGTCAACTTGGCCCGTTCCACTTCCACATCCGGAATAATACCCCGGGCCTGGATCGCCCGGCCGTTCGGTGTGTAATAGCGGGCGGTGGTGAGCTTCAGGCCATATTCGCTGTCCAGGGGCAGGACGGTTTGTACGCTGCCTTTGCCAAAGCTGTCGGTACCCAGGATGATCGCCCGACGATGGTCTTGCAATGCCCCGGCGACAATTTCAGAGGCAGAGGCGGAGCCGCCGTTGATCAGCACAACCACCGGTGCGCCAGTCAGCTCATCGCCCGGCTTGGCGTTGAAGCGCAGCTTAGCGCTTTGGATGCGGCCTTCGGTGTAGACAATCAGGCCCTCATCCAGCAGGGCATCGGCTACTTCAACAGCCGCATGGAGAACCCCGCCGGGGTTGTTGCGCAAATCCAGCACCAGCCCTTTCAGCACGCCATTGTTCTCTTGTTTGAGCTTGTTGATGGCATTGATGAAATCTTGGCCGGTTTGGGCCTGGAACTGGGCGATGCGCACATAGCCATAGCCATTGCCCAAAGATAGGTTCTTGATGCTGGCAACCCGGATGATGTCGCGCTTGAGGGTGAACTCCAGGGGGTTAGCTTCCCCTTCCCGGACGATGGTCAGTTTAATGGGGCTGCCGGGCTCGCCGCGCATCAGGGAGACGGCCTCGTTCAGGGTCATGCCTTGTACCGGACGCTCATCGAGCTTGATGATCAGGTCGCCGGCTTCGATGCCTGCCTGTTGGGCCGGGGTGTCATCGATGGGGGAGATGACCCGCACAAACCCGTCTTCCATGCCCACTTCGAGGCCAAGGCCGCCGAACTGGCCGGAGGTGGCCTCCTGAAGCTCTTCAAAGGCGGTGGGCTCCAGATAGGCGGAGTGGGGGTCCAGGCCGGATAGCATGCCCTTGATGGCATTGTTCAGCAGGGTCTTGTCATCCACCGGTTCCACATAGGCGCGCTTGATACGATCGAAAACTTCAGCAAACTTGCGCAGTTCCTCCAGGGGAACCTGTTGATCGGTTTGGGGAGCCTGATCCAGAAAATCCATTTCCTCGATGGACATGTGCTCTTCCACGGGTTCGACCATTTCCTCGGCGGCGAGATAACTCGTCGGATAGGTCAGTAACAAGGCGGAAAGAGCACATCCGGCGAATAAACGAGAACTTTTTATCATCGAAAAATTCCTAGTGCAGAGCGGATGCTATTTCGCTAACCAATGTAACGGGTTTTGAGGTTCTCCCTTGTGACGGATCTCAAAGTACAGCCCACTTTGGGGTTGTCCGCCGCTGGCGCCGACGCTGGCCAACGTCTCGCCACTTTGAACCCAGTCTCCCGGCTGCTTGTAGATAGCCTGGTTGGAGCCATACAGGCTCATGTAGCCTTTATCGTGATCCACAATGACCAGTAGCCCAAATCCCCGTAGCCAATCGGCGAAAACCACGCGTCCGGGGTGCACGGCCTTAACCGGGGTTCCCCTGTCGCTCTGGATAAAGATACCGTTCCACTTGATGCCGTCGCTGTCGGGCTGGGTGCCGAACCGCTTCAGCAATTTACCACGAACCGGCCAAGATAGTTTAGCGCGCATTTCGTGAAAGTCCCGTGCCTGGCCACTCTGTGGCATGGGAATATCCGCCAGCGCTTGCTCTACTTCCTTGACCAGGGCCTCCAGGCGCTTCTGGTCCTGGGTCAGGCGACTGAGCTGGGACTCGCCCGCCTTGATCTCCTTGTTCAGCTTGGCCAGGGTTTGCTGCTGGTTACGCCGCTCCTGGGTCAGGGACTTCTGGCGCTGTTGCAACTGATCCCGGCTGGCTTGAAGGCGCGCGTTCTCCTGGGCTCTTGCCTCCCGGGTCTGTTTCAGCTCCTCAAGTAAGACCAAATAGCCATTAATCCGTTCCGTGCGGGCCTGGTGAAAGTAATTGTAGTAAGTAAGCATCCGCTCTGACTGCTCGATAGAGTCCAGAGCCAGCAGCATCTTCAGGCTGCTGTTATCGCCAATGCGGTAGCTGGCGCGGATCTGCTCCGCCAGTTGCTGCTTGTGCTGGTCGAGCTCTTGGCTGAGGGCGTCTTCCCGTTTTTGAAGATCGGCGAGTTGCTGGCGGCTTTGGGCGATTCTGCGTTCGAGCTGGCGAATCTCGCCAAGCAGATTGCTGATGCGCCGCTCGGTGCGGGCCAGCTCCGCCTGGAGCTTGCCTTGCTCGCCCCGGGCGGAGTTGAGGCGCCTCTCCAGCTTGCCCATGCGGCTTTTGAGTTCCTTGAGCTGCTTTTGGGTGGCTTGGAGGTCAGCGATATCCGAAGCCATAAGCTTGCCCGGCATGACCGCGCTCACAACGGAAAAGGCAAGACAGGCAACGAGGATGAAAGTGTTAGCCAGAAGGCGCACTGGTTGCGTCATTTGAAGGTGACCACAGTGGAATCCATTAAAACACGGCTGTTGGTCAGATAGCATAGCTGTTGAGGCGTGTTGTGTCTGTAGCGGGATTCTTGGGGGAAGTGCTTAAGGGATCAAATTAAGGCATCTGGTGCGATTGGAAATGGATGCCATTAAAGAAAAAATCCCGGGCTTGATTCTTCAGGCCCGGGACTTTTCGTAGTGGGTAGGCTCTGTTCCTTGAAGCCCGATGCTTACAGGAACTGGACCAGCGAGGTGCCTGTCATTTCTTCCGGCTGCTCCAGGCCCATCAAGCTGAGCAGGGAGGGGGCGATGTCAGACAGGGCGCCGTCATCCTTCAGCTGGAGCTGGCGGTCGCCCAGGTACACCAGGGGCACCGGGCCGGTGGTATGCTGGGTGTGGGCCTGGCCGGACTCTTCGTCCAGCATCTGCTCGATATTGCCGTGGTCGGCGGTAATCAGGGCCTGGCCGCCAACTTCTTCCAGTGCCTCGGCAACCCGTTTCAAGCAGCCGTCCAGACATTCCGCCGCTTTCTTGGCGGCTTCAAAGCTGCCCGTGTGGCCGACCATGTCGCCGTTGGCGTAGTTCACCACGAGCAGGTCGTACTTGCGGCTCTTGATGGCTTCGACCAACTTGTCGGTTACTTCCGGTGCACTCATTTCCGGCTGCAGATCATAGGTGGCCACCTTGGGGGAGGGCACCAGGATCCGGTCTTCGCCGGGGTAGGTCTCTTCGCGGCCGCCACTGAAGAAGAAAGTGACGTGGGCGTATTTTTCCGTTTCGGCAATTCGCAGCTGGGTCTTGCCCTGGCTGGCCAGGTACTCCCCCAGGCCGTTCTTCAGGGATTCCGGCGGATAGGCACAGGGAATATCCAGATCCGCAGAGTATTCTGTCAGCATGACAAAACTGGAAAGGCGCGGACGGGCCTGGCGCTCAAAGCCGCTGAAGTCGTCCTCCACGAAGGCGCGGGTCAGCTCCCGGGCGCGGTCGGCGCGGAAGTTCATGAAAATAATGCTGTCGCCATCGGCTACGGTGCCGGGCTCCTGACCTTCGGCCTGGATCAGGGTGGCTTGCACGAACTCGTCGTTCTCGCCCCGCTCGTAGGCCGCTTGCAGGCCTTCGACGCCAGTCGCGGCCGTAAAGGGAGCCTGGCCCAGGGTGATGAGATCATAGGCGAGTTGCACCCGATCCCAGCGGTTATCCCGGTCCATGGCGAAATAGCGGCCGACGATGGAAGCGGTGCGACCGACGCCCACTTCCGCGAAGACGGCATCCGCTTTTCTCAGGGAGGGTTCGGCGCTACGGGGCGGCGTGTCCCGCCCGTCCAGGAACGCGTGCAGGAAGATGCGCTGGGCACCGCGCTGGGCCGCTACCCGGATCGCCTGGAACAGATGCTCTTCATGGCTGTGTACGCCGCCGGTGGAGAGCAGGCCGAAAATATGTACCGCCTTGTTCTGGCGCACCGCGCTGTCGATGGCGTCGGTAATGACCGGATTGGCCGCGAAGGTGCCATCCTGCATGTCTTTATCGATCCGGGTCAGGCTCTGGTAGACCACCCGGCCGGCGCCCAGGTTCATGTGGCCGACCTCGGAGTTGCCCATCTGTCCTTCCGGCAGGCCCACAGAAAGCCCGGAGGTATGAATCAGGGTGTGAGGGCGTTGCTGCCAGATCTCATCCCAGAACGGAGTGTTGGCATGGTACAAGGCGTTGTTTTCGGTTTCTTCCCGATAGCCCCAGCCATCCAGGATGATGAGTGCAGTGGGTGTACGTTGGTCTGTCATAATCACCATTTCCGCAGGCAAACAAATTATGGAAAACACTGCTGGTAACGAAGAAGGGACATCAGCAGCCTTTCGATAATTTGCTGAGGCCCGCTATTTTAACGTGCCTGGAAGGCCTTGGCTAATGTTGTGCTCTATGGGGGCGATAGCTAAAAGGCATCCGGGCTGCGGCTTCAGCGAAGCCGGCCGGGGGTGTATAATGCCCGCAATTTTTCAGGCGGATCAAAAGAATGGATCAATTTTTCGAGTTCGTAGTCAATCATTGGATCTTGTCAACGCTGTTCGTGGTTTTGCTGGTACTGCTGCTGACCACGGAAAGCCGGAAGGCGGGTAAGTCCCTGAGCAACCAGGAGCTGGTCATGCTGTTGAACAAGGATCAGGCTGTCGTCGTGGACTTGCGGGACAAGAAGGAGTTTGGTGAGGGCCACATTACCGGGTCCATCAACATTCCTTTCGCCAACTTGAAAGACCGGGCCGTGGAACTCCAGAAATATAAGGACAAGCAGATTGTGCTGGTCGACAAGATGGGGCAGCACACCGGCCTGGCCGGGAAAATTTTGCGGGCTGCGGGTTATCAGGACATTCGCAGGCTGGCCGGGGGCGTGACCGAGTGGCGGAATGCCAACATGCCTTTGGTTAAACGGTAGGGGATTCCCTGCTTTTCAGCACCGGAGACAGATATGCCTGCACACTTGGCATATCTGCTGAGTTAGGTAGAGCTATGGCCAAACCTGTTGTTTTGTATACGACCCAGTATTGCCCCTATTGCATCCGCGCTAAACAGTTGCTGGCCAGCAAGGGTGTGGACTATCAGGAGATTGCGGTGGACGGCAAGCCGCAGTTGCGTGAGGAAATGATCCAGAAAAGCGGCCGCTATACGGTGCCCCAGATTTGGATCGGTGATGAGCACGTGGGAGGCTGTGACGAGCTGTATGTGCTGGAGCGCCAGGGCCGGCTGGATGCCATGCTCCGCTAAGCCTCCGCGGCTTGGCTGAGACCGTGGCGAAACGAAGGCTAACCTGGTCACAACACAACCTTCCGTTTCCAACTATAATGCATCGTTACCAAACGAATACGAATTTTTAAGGAACCACCATGTCTGAAGCCAACCAAAAGCAGGCCACCTTCGCGCTGCAGCGTATCTATCTCAAGGACCTGTCCTTTGAGTCTCCCAACTCCCCGGCTATTTTCCAGAAGGAATGGAAGCCGCAGGTAAACCTGGATCTGAACACCCGCAACCAGGCAATCAGCCCCACCCAGCATGAAGTGGTTCTGTCGTTGACCGTGACGGCAAAGCTGGAAGACAAGGTTGCCTTCATCGTTGAAGTGCAGCAGGCGGGAGTGTTCCAGATCGAAGGCCTGGAGCAGCAGCAACTGGCCCAAACCCTGGGTGCATTCTGCCCCAATATCCTATTCCCCTATGCACGGGAGGCCATCGACGCGGCAGTGCTGAAGGGCAGCTTCCCCGCGCTGATGCTGGCGCCGATCAACTTCGACGCCCTGTATGCCGACGCTCTCAAGCGCCAGGCCCAGCAACAGCAAGGCCAGGTAGAAGGCGCCAACACAGCTCACTAAGGGCTGATAGAACAAAAAACGGGCTACCAAGCCCGTTTTTTTGTTTGCCCGGCGAAGCCGGCAAACCCGGCCATCTGAAAGAAGATGGCGTCACCCCGACTGAGGGGAAGACAATCCGACTGGCAAGGGCGTCACTGGCCAACGGTGGGGTCTGAAGGAAGCCATAGGAAGT
>JAJUGC010000126.1 GCA_029268325.1 Gammaproteobacteria bacterium
GCGGCTTTACGGATCAGGCTGCGGGTTTTGACCACGGACAGCCACATTTCCCCATACAGGTTCTGCAAAGTGGCGACATTGGCGAGAGGTTCCTCGAAATAGCTGTGCTTGCGGGTTTTCAGGTGTTGCCCTGTTGCCTCCAGTGCGGACTGGGCGACTCCCAGATAAGTAGCGGCCATGGCGGTCAGGAAATAGGGGACGATCACCTCGAATACATACCAGACATGGTCACCCTCTTCTCCTAACAGGGACTCCTTGGGAACGCGAACATTATTCAGCTTCAGGGCCCGGGAGGAATTACCCCGCATCCCAAAGCCCTTCCAGAGGGCCTGCCACTCCATGCCCGGTGTATCCCGATCCAGAACCAGGCAGCTGAAGTCACCGATTTCGGTGCCTGTCCCTGAGGCGGCGGTGGAAACCACGTAAGAGTCGGCGTGGCCGCCATTGGTGACGAATTGCTTGGTGCCATTGACGATAAAGTGGCCATCTTCTTCTGTCAGGTGGGTTTCAGGCAGGTAGAGGTGGATCCCTGTCCCGACTTCCGAGAGGGCCAGTGTGGTGATGTGCTCCCCGCGGGCGATGGGGCGCAGGTACTTTTGCTGCTGGAGCGGGGTGGCCTTGGAGACAATCACCGCGGTTCCCACGCAGTGCATGGCAAAGCACAGGGCGGAAGAAGGACAGGCCTTGCCGATCACTTCGGTTAGCAAGCTCAGGGCCAGCAGTCCCTGGCCATGGCCTCCCAGGGACGTAGGCACATGCAGGCCGAGCAATCCTGCCCGTGCCAAGGCTTTCATGCTGTGCTCCGGCCACAGGCACTCCTCGTCTACCCGGCTGGCCATGGGCGCGATCTCGGTCTCGGTCAACTGCTCGACTTGCTTGCGAAGCTCGATCAGTTTGGAGGACAAACCGCTATCCACTTGCACCATAGGCAGGCCTTCCGTTGTTTCAGTGGTTGCAGGTCCGGATAGAAGTCTTAATCAGGAGCTGCCACAAGGGCGAGCGTGGGGCGGCTACCGGTATCTGCCAGGTTTCCTATATGGTAGAGATAAGCCTGTTCGAAGTGGCAGGGGTAAAAGCGTGGCCGGGAGTTGAATGGGTGGCAGGAGAGAATGCTAGCCAAAGCGCCCCTTCGCTACCGGAAGCGCGGCGCTTCCGGTAGCAAAAGGCGAGAGGAATCAGGCAAAAAGCTCCTGTAATTTGGCACCGGGGTCGTCGGCGCGCATGAAGGATTCGCCGACCAGGAAGGCATTGACCTGATGGTCGCGCATGGCGCGCACGTCGTCCTGAGTCAGGATACCGCTTTCGGTGACCACGATCCGGTCGTCGGGGATCAGCTTCAGCAGCTCAAAGGTGGTGTCGAGGCTGACTTCAAAGGTGTGTAGGTCGCGGTTGTTGATGCCGATCAGGCGCGTATTCAGTTGCAGTGCCTGCTCCAGCTCTTCCTGGTTGTGCACTTCCACCAGCACGTCCAAGCCGCATTCCTGGGCCGTGTCCGCCAGCTCCTGCATTTTGGGCAGGGTCAGACAGGCGGCAATCAGGAGAACGCAGTCGGCGCCAATGGCCCGGCTTTCCACGATCTGGTAGGGATCCACCATAAAGTCCTTGCGCAGGACCGGCAGGCTGCAGGCGGCACGGGCTTGCTGCAGGTAGATGTCGGAGCCCTGGAAGAAGTCCATATCCGTGAGCACGGACAGGCAGGCCGCACCTCCTTGTTCATAGCTGCGGGCAATCTCTGCCGGTTCAAAGTTCTCCCGGATCACTCCTTTGCTGGGAGAGGCCTTTTTGACTTCCGCAATGACGGCAGATTCACCGGCGTTAAGCTTGCGCTCGATGGCCTCTACAAAACCTCGAGTGGGCGCGGCCCGTTCCAGTTGTTCGCGCAGGGCGGATTCGGGCACCATGGAGCTGCGCTCAAGGACTTCCTGGTGCTTGCGGGCAACAATCTTTCGAAGAATGGTTGGTGTTGTCTCAGACATACGAAGCCTCCCCTATTGGAAGCAGGCGGTAAAGCTCGCCAGCTCGCTAATTTTTTCCAACGCAAGGCCGCTGCCGATTGCATCCTGGGCCCGCTCCACGCCTTCTTGCAGGCTGTCAGCCATATCCGAGACGTAGATGGCGGCACCGGCGTTCAGGGAGATGATATCCCGCGCCTTGACGGCATAAGGATCCTGGCTCTTGCCCAGGGCGCCACGGATCAGCTCCAGGCTGGCCTGGGGGCCGTCTACATCGAGGCCGATCAGACTTTGGCTGGTGATACCGAAGTCTTCCGGTTTGATTTGGTACTCATGGATCTCGCCGTCCTTGAGTTCCGCCACATGGGTGGGGCTGGCCAGGCTGATTTCATCCAGGCCGTCGATAGAGTGCACCACCATCACATGGGTGCTGCCCAGCCGTTGCAGGACTTCTGCCATGGGACGGCAGAGCATCTTGGAAAAGACACCCAAGACCTGCTTTTTCACGCCGGCAGGGTTGGTCATCGGGCCGAGCATGTTGAAGATGGTGCGCAGGCCCAACTCCTTGCGGGGGCCAATGGCGTATTTCATGGCGCCATGATGAGAGGGGGCGTACATGAAGCCCACCCCGATCTCCTTGGCGCAAAGCACCACTTGTTCGGGCGTCAGGTTCAGGTTGATGCCGGCTGCTTCCAGCAGGTCCGCACTGCCACTTTTGCTGGACACGCCCCGGTTGCCGTGCTTGGCGACGGTGCAGCCAGCGGCGGCGACTACAAAGGCACTGGCGGTGGAGACGTTGAACAGGTTGGCGCCATCGCCACCGGTACCGCAGGTATCCACCAGATAGGGAGCGTCGATGGTAACCGGAGTGACCAGCTTGCGCATGGTGGCGGCGGCCCCGGTAATTTCGTCGATGCTTTCGCTTTTCATCCGCAGACCGATCAGGAAGGCTCCGATCTGGGCGTCTGTGGCCTGACCGGTCATGATGAGGTGCATGGCCTCGGCCATTTCCTCGGTTGTCAGGTCAAGGTGCTCGACAACGCGGGCAATGGCGGTTTTCATATCCATGGTGGGATCCTCTTTTATCTGTGCTCTCTTGCCAGGCTTCGCCCTGGGCAAGAGGGGTAGGGCGAGGGTGAAACAGGGGTAGTGCCAAGGCTTGAATGTCAATGGCCCGAGCTTGGCCCGTTAAAAGCGATGCCGCTTCCAACAGGAGGAGTGGCACCTGCACCTTCTCGCAATTAAATCGTCATCCTCAAAAAGTTCGCTAACAACTCGTGGCCGTACTGGGTCAGGATGGATTCCGGGTGAAACTGCACCCCTTCAATGGGCAGGCTCTTGTGGCGTATGCCCATAATTTCTTCCAGACTGCCGTCAGGGTTTTCGGTCCAGGCGGTCACTTCCAGGCAATCGGGAAGGGACTGCTTGTCGATCACCAGGGAGTGGTACCGGGTGGCCTCGTACGGGCTGGGCAGACCGCTAAACACGCCAACTCCCTGGTGATGGATCTGTGATGTCTTGCCGTGCATGACCTGGCCGGCCCGGACAATCTTGCCACCGAAAACCTGGCCGATACTTTGATGGCCTAGGCAAATTCCCAAAATGGGCACTTCGCCGGCAAAGGACTGGATCGCCTCCATGGAAATGCCCGCCTCGTTAGGTGAGCAGGGGCCGGGAGAGATGACCAGATGGGTCGGGTTCAGCTTGCGAATCTCCGCCACACTGACTTCATCGTTGCGCACCACATGCACGTTGGCGCCCAATTCACACAGGTACTGCACCACGTTGTAGGTGAAGGAGTCATAATTGTCGATCATTACCAATGACATAATACTGCTCCTTAACCGTCCAGACCTTGTTCGACCATGGCCACCGCCCGGAACATGGCACGGCCCTTGTTCATGGTTTCTTTCCACTCCAGGCGCGGAATGGAATCTGCCACCACCCCGGCACCGGCTTGGATATGCAGGGTGCCGTTCTTGATGACGGCGGTGCGGATAGCAATAGCGGTGTCCATATTGCCGTTCCAGGCTATGTAGCCCACCGCACCACCATAGATACCCCGCTTGACCGGCTCCAGTTCGTCGATGATCTCCATGGCGCGGATCTTGGGGGCGCCGCTCAAGGTGCCGGCTGGCAGGGTGGCGCGCAGCACATCGATATTGGAAAGACCGGGCTTCAGGGTGCCGGTGACGTTAGACACAATGTGCATCACATGGGAATAACGCTCCACCACCATTTTGTCGGTGACTTTCACCGAACCGGTTTCGCTGACCCGGCCGGCATCGTTGCGGCCCAGGTCGATCAGCATCAGGTGCTCGGCGATTTCCTTGGGATCGGACAACAGTTCCGCTTCCAGGGCCTTGTCTTCCTCCTCGGTGGCGCCCCGTTTTCGCGTGCCGGCGATGGGACGCACGGAAACCTGGCCATCTTCCACCCGGGTCAGGATCTCCGGGGAGGAGCCGACGATATGGAAGTCTTCCAGGTTGAAGAAGTAAAGGTACGGTGAGGGATTCAGAAAACGCAGGGCGCGGTAGAGATTCAGGGGCTCGGCGGTGAAGGGGACGGACATGCGCTGGGACAGGACGGTTTGCATCACATCCCCGGCCAGCACGTATTCCTTGATCTTTTCCACGGCAGCCTCGAAGGCTGTCTGGGTGAAGCCGGAGACGAAATCCTGCTCCGAAACGGTGGGCCCCTTGGATTCGTGGCGGGGCAGGAGTTGCTCAACGGAGCCTGCCTGGCGCAATTTGCGCACCCCGTTACTTAACCGCTGCTGGGCCTGTTCATAGGCGTTGGGCTGGGACGGGTCAACCAGCTCGATCAAATGCAGCTTGCCGCTTAAGTTGTCGAATACCACCAGTTGGTCGGACACCATCAGCAGAATATCGGGGGTGCCGATGGGGTCGGGAGGCGCAGTCTTGGCCAGGCGCGGCTCAATGTAGCGGACCGTGTCATAGCCGAAGTAGCCCACCAGACCGCCGTGGAAGCGGGGCAGGCCCGCTACATCCGGCACCTTGTAGCGCTGTTGGAATTTCTCGATAAAGGTCAGCGGGTTGTCGACACGGCAACGTTCCACGACTTCGCCGTCGGTGGTGATGCTGACGTCATATCCCTGCACCCGCAAAATGGTGCGACAGGGCAGGCCGATGATGGAATAGCGGCCCCACTTCTCGCCACCCTGCACCGATTCCAGCAGATAGGAAAAGGGGGCATTGGCCAGTTTGAGGTAGGTGCTCAGGGGAGTGTCGAGATCCGCGAGCACTTCGCGGCTGACGGGAATACGGTTATAGCCTTCGCGAGCCAGTTGCTCGAAGAGTTCGGGAGTCATTGGAGTTCCTGCAACAGTCAGTCAAACAATTACGCAGTTAAGCGATCACAACGCCGGAATGCCCATGGGGTGGGCGAGCCAAAGTGAGCGTCACCATCGCCATCGCAAAATGGTGTTTTGCGGCTGCTGTACGTTGTCCTGAAGTTGCTGAGAAAACACGGATGTTCTCCAATACGTTAACTAGTGGCCTGCCATGGCCGGCCTGGCGCCTGGATGAGCTGCTACTGAGAGTAATCCTAACTCCGGGCCATACCTGAGATTAGGTTACAGGAGCTCTGCCAGTGAATCAATAACCCGGTCCGGCTGGGTGGCCTGGATGGACTCGCCGTGGTTATAGCCGTAGCTCACGCACACCACCGGCATCCCGCAGGCCCGGGCGGCGAGTACATCGTTGCGGGAGTCGCCCACCATCAGGGCCTGCTCGGGCTTGACCTGGAAGTGCTCGCAGCTGTGTAGCAGAGGCAGCGGGTCGGGCTTTTTGCGGGGCAATGAGTCTCCGCCCAGGCTCAGGCCAAAATAAGGGGCCAGCCCAAAGTGCTCCAGCAAGGGGGCCACGAACTCCTCGGGCTTGTTGGTCACCAGGCCCATGGGGATCCGTTGCTGGTGGAGCCATTCGAGAAAGTCCCGCACGCCTGGATAGAGCTGGGTGCGCCGGTGGAAATTGCGGCGATAGGCGGCCAGAAAGTCGGCATGCCCCTGATCGAGCCTGCCGTCGCCCAGCTCACCTGGATCTGGCAATTCCAACCCCCAGGCCAGTGCCCGGCGGACCAGCATTTTGGAGCCATTTCCCACCCAGTGGCGCACCCGCTCCTCGCCAGCGGGGGGCAGCTGGTGGGCCAGTAACATGGCGTCCACCGCATCGGCCAGATCCGGCACGCTGTCGATCAGGGTGCCATCCAGATCGAACAGCACCAGTTGCGGTAGTGCGCCCTGATAAAGGCTGACAAGCTGTGACATGGCTTAGACCGAGCGGGCCAGGGCCAGCTGCTCGCGCATGGCGTCAATGGTGGCCTTGTAGTCGTCGGTGTTGAAGATGGCGGAGCCGGCCACAAAGGTGTCGGCGCCGGCTTCGGCAATTTCACGGATGTTCTGGATATTGACACCGCCGTCGATTTCCAGGCGGATCGGGCGGCCACTGGCGTCGATTTTGGCCCGGGCCTGCTTGAGTTTTTCCAGGGTGGCGGGAATGAACTTCTGGCCACCGAAGCCCGGGTTGACGGACATCAGCAAGACCATATCCAGCTTGTCCATGACATAGTCCATGTAATGCAGGGGCGTGGCGGGGTTGAACACCAGGCCCGCCTTGCA
>JAJUGC010000127.1 GCA_029268325.1 Gammaproteobacteria bacterium
AGATTACCCAGCCCGGGGGCAGTATTGAGCATTGGAACGAGGAGGCGGGAGCGGTCTGGATGCAGCGGATCACCGACAAGTTCGACAAGGTGATTTGGCTCAATCCACTGCCGGAAAACTATTGGGGTGAGGGCGGCTCTCTGGGAATTACCCGGCAACTGGTGTCCGGCCATATGTATCCGTTGACACTAGAAGGGCTGGAAAGGGGAATGAAATACCTCAGCAAGTGAGCCCTTTCCGGGTTCGCCAACGGGTTAAACGAAAGCCGGTTTTGGATTTGTTGAATCAGGTTCACATCCTGAGAAGACAGGGGTGTTATGATGCTAAGCCTCCAGACCGGCAGACTAAACAAGAATAAGGCAGACCCGCGATCATGGAACGATTCGGCATTCGATTCAGTTTTCTTCTTATTTGGTTGGTTCTTCCTCTCTTGACTGCCCAGGCGGCTTCGTCCGTTGAAGAGAGGGCGGCAGCTCTTAAAAAACAGGTTGTAGACCTGAACCGGGAACTGTTTGAACTGGAGGAAGAGCTCCTTTATCCCGCCAATAGCCAGGTTGTAGTGTTCCTGGCCATCAACAGCAAACGGGGCTTTCAGCTCGACTCGGTTGAACTCAAGCTCAACGGGCGCCTCGCCACCACCTATCTTTATTCGGACCGGGAAATCAGCGCCCTCAATCGGGGAGGTGTCCAGCGTCTGTATATGGGGAATCTGGGGGCTGGTTCCCATCGCATCGAGGCGGTCTTTAATGGTCGCGGCGCCAACGATCGCTACTATCGCCAGCAGGTCACCTACGATTTCGAAAAGCAGCACACAGCAAAGTTCGTAGAACTGGTTGTGCAGGACTCCGGGGACGCCAACCTTCCTGACTTTGTGATTCGGGAATTTAAATAAGGCAGGTATGCCGATGATATCGCACATGAATCCGGGAGCCTACGTGCTTCGCATTCTAGTGGGCGGTTTGACAGGAATGCTGCTGCTCTCCACCGTGGCGCAGGCTGATAACAGCCGTGCGGACTACCTTCTGTATAAAGAGACGCTCTACCACCTCTATAACAATGATCATTTCAAGGCCCTGAACCTGCTGGAGAGCAGCCACACCGGCGCCACCCACATCGCCAACAAGTATCACAACCTCAATCATCTGCTGGCTATACAGTCATCTTTGCATTTAGGAATGTACCAGCAGGCCGAGGAAATCCTGGAACACCTCAACTTTACCAACCGGGAACCCACGATCCGTGAAATCAGCCGGATGTACCGGGGGAAGCTGAGCTATCAGCAGGGCCGATGGCAAGAAGCTGTGGACACCTTACGAAAACTGGGGCCGGAGATTCCCGACGAATACCGCGACGAGGCGTACTACTACCTGGCGATGGCCTTGATGCACCAGGGTCAGCTTCAGCAGGCTGCGCCGGTTTTGGCCCGGATGGGCAAGGAATCCCTGTGGACTGCCTATGGCTACTACAACCTGGCTATGGAATATGCAGCAATCGATACGGATCCTTCCCGGGCGCTGGTGGCCTTAAGGGTTGCTGCTGCCATGACGAATACGTCGCCGGAAGGCCTGGCGCTCAGTGACCAGATCCATCTGAGCGCAGGCCAGCTGGCCCTGCGGGAGGGCGATTATGGTAAGGCCATGACTTTCCTGCAACGGGTCCGGGTAAAGGGCGAGGCGTCCCCTGAAGCGATATACGCTTATGGGTTGGCCTACAAGGGGCTTGGCCAGTATCGGGCAGCGGTGCAGATGTGGCACCGCGCCAAGAAATACGCCTTGGTGATTCCGGGGGTGGCGGAAAGCTTTCAGGCTGTAGCCTATGGCTTTGAGCGGGAGAACCTCAGGACATCAGCACTGGAATCCTATGTGGAGGCAGTGTCGGTCTATGACAAGGAGCTGGCCTATCTTGACAAGCTGATTGGGGAGCTTCAGCAAAAGGGTGCCTTGGAAGCCCTGTTGGAAGGCCATTCTGAACAGCAAACGGACTGGTTTCTCATGGGAGACGTGATCACCAATACCCCCAAGGCCGGCCTGGTGGGCTCTCTTATGGCGGATGAAGTTTTTTACCGGCGCGCCAAGACGGTGCTCGAACTGAGGGAGTTGCAAAAGTCCCTGGACGAAGGAGCGGATAAGCTGAAGATTTTTCAGGGGATGGTGCAAGGGCAGCGGCAAAGGGCAGAGCGTTCTAACGCAACCCGTTCCCTGAGGGAAAAAGCAGCGGCGCTGAATAAGCTGGTGGCGGAGCGCAATGCCCTGGTGAGTGAGATTGAGAGTGCGGAAAAGGATCAGGACTATTTCCGGCTGGCTCCTCCGAAAATGCTGGCACAAAAGCGTCGTCTCGAAGACTTGAAAGGGGAGTTGGTGCGCCTGCAGCAACAGGGGCAGGCTGGAAGCGACACTGCTACCAAGCTGGAAGAGCTAGAGCTGCTGGAAGGGGCCCTTTTATGGCAAGCCATGAGCGACTTTGACGCCAACCGTCAAAATGCTCGCCGGGCTGTCGCAGCTCTGGATGAACAGATCAGACTCTATAAAGAAGGGCTGAAACGCTTTAACGACCGGCTGAAGGGAGCCAGTGAAAGCCGGGGCTCCGTGGGCCGGATTGAGAGCCTGCGAGCGCGGACTACAGCCTTGTCCAGGCAGCTTCAGCAGCTTGTGAAAGAAGAAAATCAGGTGCTTGCCGCTTTGGCAGTAGAGCGCCTGCAAGAGCATCGCGCGCGAATTCAGGAGCATAGACGCCAGAGCCAGGTAGCCTTGGTCAACCTGCTGGATGATATTGCCGTGCGCCAAGTGAACCGGGTCGCACGATCCACTTCGGAAAGGGGAGAACGGCTATGAGGTCTCCCGTTTTCACTGTGCGTCATTTATTGGCCATAGCCGGATTGTTGGGCTTGGCGGGTTTAACTGGAATAGGGCTGAATCCCGTCTTGGCGGCGGAGCCCAAGCCCTTCCATATCATTCAAAAGGAAGGGGACCTGCAGACCCTGGGGGACCTCAAACCCTCGTTTATTGACTTTACTTCCAAGGCCACGCCCCAGGTTTCATTGGCGGAAGTGATCCGGCGCTACATTGAATTGATCAAAACCACGGATGACGCCGAGTTTCGGGTGCAGGCACTTCATCGCCTGGCCAACCTGGAGGTGCTTCTTGCGGATCAGGATGTTGAAGAGCTGCGGGACGAACGCCTTTGGCAAATGGCCATTGATAGCTATACGGAAGTGCTTAAGGCCAGGCCACGCCGTGAAGGTTACGACCAGCTGCTCTATCAGCTGGCTCATGCCTATGAGATGAAGGGAGATTTGGAATCCAGCTTAAAGCAGCTACAGCAGTTGGTAGAGCAAGCTCCCAGGTCATCTTATGTACCGGAGGCCCAGTTCCGTATTGCTGAGCTTCAGTACAGTTTCGGACGCTATGCCGAGGCGGAAAAGTCCTATGAGCGGGTGTTGCAGCAGGGGGAGGATGGGTTTGCCAGCAAGGCCCAATACATGCTCGGCTGGGCGTTGTTTAAACAACATCGTTATGACTCCGCCTTGACCCAATACATCAGAATGCTGGATCAGCTCGATGTGGCCCAGCAGGATCTGAGTAATGTAGACCAGGAACTGAGGGACGATACCTTAAGAATCATGGCGGTCATTCTCGGCCATACCCGGGGGCATCAGGCCTTGGCGGAACTGCTGGACAGAACCCAACGGCACCAGTATGGGGAACTGTTGTATGACCGTCTGGCCTCTCACTATATGGAGCAGTTGCGGTACAAGGAAGCAGCCGACACGGCCGATGCCTTTATTGCCCGCTATCCCTACCATCCTGAAGCCGCGCGGTTCTCGGTGCGACGCATCGAAGCTCTGGAGATGGCGAACGCACCCCAGTTGGTCTGGCAGGAAAAGGAACGGTTTGTTGAAGCTTTCGGCAAACAGGGGGAGTACTGGGCTCGACAGACCCATGAAACCCGCTCCGGGATTATGCCTTATCTGAGAACCTACCTGGATGAGCTCGGCCGGCTTTATTACAGTCGCGCCCAGCAAAGTCAGGGGGGAGCTAACTATCGACGTGCTGCTCAGTATTTCAGCCAATATGTACGGACTTTCCCCAATGAAACTGGTTCGGCTGAAAAGTATTTTCTTCTGGGTGAAGCTCTCACCAACACGGCCCGGTTTGAACCCGCCATCCGCGCCTACGAGCAGGCAGCCTATGGTTTCCCAGAGTTTCCCAAGCGTGCCGAAGCCGCCTATGCCGCGGTGTTGGCCTATGAGGAGTTGATCCAGAAGGCGCCGGCTCGGAGTCAGGAAGTCTGGCGCCAGCGCAGGCTGGAAGCACTGACCCGGTTTGCCGATGCGTTCCCCGAGGATCGCCGGGTGGGCAATCTCTTGTTGCTGGCAGCCAACGAACATCTGGCATATGGCAACAACAAGGCGACTCTGGAGTTTAGCCAGCGCCTGATTAATGCCCAAGGCAAGGAGTCCGCGGCGAATGTAAGGGGGGCTTATCTGGCCCATGGCCATGCGGCATTCGAGCTGGGCTTGTACAACGAGGCGGAGGCCTCATTCAAAGAGGCTCTTGCACGTTGGCAAGGGCGGGACAGGCAGCGTCAGGAAATCGAGGAAAAGCTTGCCGCTTCGGTGTACAAGCAGGGCGAGCTGTTGTTGGCCCAGAACCATATCCTCGCCGCTGCGGAACAGATGTTACGGGTAGGCGAAGTGGCTCCCAACTCAGATATCCGTGCCCGGGCCCATTATGACGCGGCTATGAAGTTGCTAGAGGCCAAAATGTGGCCCCAGGCAATCGACGTGTTGGGGACATTTCGGCGCCAGTTTGGGCGTCATGAATTGGCAAAGGGCATAGAGGATAACCTGGTCTATGCCTATGAGCAGAACCGACAGCCAGACCTGGCGGCCAGGGAATTGCTGGCGATTCACAAGTCTGATCCCATACCGGAGCGGCGCCGCAAGGCATTGTTGCAGGCTGCGGAGTTATTCGCCCATGCTGGAATGCTCGATGACGCTACCAGAGCCTACGCCACCTATGCCAAGCAGTTCCCCCGTCCGGTGGATCAGGCGGCGGAAGTACACCGTAAGCTTGTCGACCTCTATACCCAGCGTCAGGAGTGGGCGCAACGCAAGCGTTCCTTGAATGCCTTGGTGGAGATTGAAAAAACGGCGGGCAACGCCCGCAATGAACGGGTTCGGTATTTGGCCGCTGAGGCCTCCTGGATGCTGGCTCAGGATTTGAAAAAGGAGTTTGACTCCATTCGGTTGTCCCTGCCGCTGGACCGTGCACTCCTGAAAAAGCGCAAGGCCATGGAGCAGACCATGGCGATGTTAAAGCGCAGCAACGATTATGGAATCGCCGAGTTTTCCACCGCCGCAACTCACCTGAGTGGAGAGGTTTATCGCCAACTGGCTCAGGACCTTATCCAGTCAGCGCGGCCAACCGGTTTGTCCGAACTGGAGTTAGAGCAGTATGAGCTCCTTCTGGAGGAACAGGCCTTCCCGTTTGAGGAACGGGCCATTGAGTTCTTTGAGTTGAATACGGCGCGGGCGAAACAGGGAATTTATGACCGTTGGGTACGAAACAGTTATCGGGCTTTGAGTAAGTTGGTGCCGGCACGTTATGAGAAGGAAGAGATTCGTGTACATGTGGTTTCCCAGCTTCGTTAAGAAAGCTTTCCACTGCCTGCTAAGTCTACTGCGCCTGGAATTAGGGGGCAGGGCACGGTTGCTGGACAGTAACCCGGTTCACGGCCCGAGCACAGAGGGATCCCGATCGGTCCTGGCGCCGGTAAAGCTGTGGCTATTGGTGTTGATGTTGGGGGCTGTGGCTGGGTGTGAGAGCTTGAGGAGCTTTCCGGGGATGTCGTCTGGCTCCCAGCAACAGACGGAGGCTGTTCAGCAGCAGTATCAATCAGCCGTGGATGCCATTACGCAAGGGGAGTACGAAACAGCACGGGCCCTGTTGGAGGAGCTGGTGGAGAATCATCCGGGCTTGGCCACTCCCTATGTCAACCTGGGAATCATCGCGGATCAGCAAGGCGATCAGGAAAAGGCTCTGCAATGGTACCAAAAGGCCTTGGAAGTGGATGCCGCTCAGCCTGAGGCCTTGAATCAACTGGGAATTCTGTACCGCCAGAAAGGGCAATTGAAGAAGGCGCTGGAGACCTATCGCCGGGCGTTGGCCGCCAATGAGCGGTTACCCCAGATCCACTACAACCTGGGCATCCTGTATGACCTCTACCTGGGCGACTATAGCCAGGCAGTGCATCACTATGAACGATATCAGGAGCTGACCGGGGGCCAGAATGCCCGGGTTCAGCAATGGATTCAGGATCTCAAGCGGCGGTCACCATAGGAGGTCGGCATGATGAGGAGAACCGTTGTAGCTATTTTGCTGCTGGCCGCAACCGCAGCCTGGGCCCAGGAGTCTCAACGGTCCAGCCCAGGGAGCGCCAAGGCTTCGCTAAGCCAAGAGCAGCCCAAGGTTCTGTATATCGTGCCCTGGCAGGCTCCCCCCAATCCAAAGCTGGAGCTGCAGGAGCCTACGCCGGACCTGGAGCAGGCTTTCAAGCCTTTGGAGCGGGATTTTTATC
>JAJUGC010000128.1 GCA_029268325.1 Gammaproteobacteria bacterium
CTCGTCCTCGATAAAGAGTAGCGAGACCTTGCCGGTGTCTTGCAGGTTGGTGGTGTGGGACGACAGGCCACTGACAAAAATATAGAAGCGGCCTTGGGTAAACAGGTAAGGGGTATAGCTCGCTTCCGGCTCGCCGTCCGGGGTGACGGTGGCCATCAGCAGGGTTTGAAATGAGTCTCTGAGGGCGATGCTTTCCTGAAGGATGTCTGATTCGGGCTGACTCATTGGGTAGGGTCCTTATCAGTATAAATAGTCAACGCATTCAGCCTGTCGGTGTCATACGGCCAAGATCTGGCTCTTTTTGCCAGCAAAATTGGCCGATTTGATCATTGAGCCCTTGGCGGGCCGGGGCGAAACTCAGGCAACCGTGGATGGTACGGCCAATTCCAGGATCCAATGTGGGCATTCGAACTTGCACCCTGGAATTGGTGATCCAGCTCACTAGCATAATAACGACCAGGGGAGAAGGCTATGATTCCACGTACTCTTTTTGACGGGGATCTGGAAGGGTTCCGGGATTCCGTTCGCAAGTTTCTGGAAGCAGAAGCGGTTCCATACCATGCCCAATGGGAAAAAGACGGCCAGGTGTCGCGGGATCTGTGGCGTAAGGCCGGCGAACTGGGGTTTTTGTGTCCGACCATGCCGGAGCAGTATGGAGGGGTAGGGGCTGATTTTCGTTACAGCGCCGTGGTGATGGAGGAGATTGCCCGTTTGGGGCTGACGGGTATCGGCTTTTCCCTGCACTCCGATATCGTGGCCCCCTATATTCTCAATTACGGCACTGAGGAACAGAAACAGAAATATATTCCCAAGCTGGTTTCCGGGGAGATGGTGGGCGCTATTGCCATGACCGAGCCCGGCGCGGGTTCCGATTTGCAGGGCGTGAAAACCTCAGCCATCAAGGATGGCAATGATTACATTTTGAACGGCTCCAAGACCTTCATCACCAACGGCCAGTTGGCGGATCTGGTGATTGTGGTGGCCAAAACCGATCCCAAGGAAGGCGCCAAGGGTACCAGCCTATTGCTGGTGGAGGCGGATATGCCCGGCTTCAGCAAAGGCAAGAACCTGGAAAAAGTGGGCATGAAAGCCCAGGACACCTCCGAGCTGTTCTTCCAGGATGTACGCGTGCCCCAGGCCAATCTGCTCGGCCAGCGGGAAGGGATGGGCTTTGTGCAACTGATGCAGGAGCTGCCCCAGGAGCGCCTGCTGGTGGGACTAACCGCCATGGCCGCCTGCGAGGCCGCCCTGGAATGGACCATCGACTATGTGAAGGAACGCAAAGCCTTCGGCAAGCCGGTGATGGCGTTCCAGAACACGCGCTTCAAGCTGGCGGAGCTGAAAGCCGATATCACCGCCGGCCGGGTGTTTGCCGACCGCTGTCTGGAGCTTCACCTGCAGAAGAAACTGGATGTACCCACGGCCGCCATGCTTAAGCAATGGACGACGGATCTACAGTGCCGGGTCATGGACGAGTGCGTCCAGCTCCATGGTGGCTATGGCTATATGTGGGAGTACCCCATTGCCCGGGCCTGGGCGGACTCCCGGGTGCAGCGTATCTACGCGGGCACCAACGAGATCATGAAGGAAATCGTGGCGCGTTCGCTGTGACAGGTAAGGCGGGCGGCATTCCACCGCCCGTCCGCTGCTACCAGCGCATCATGGGCAGCGGGCTCCAGGGGCGGGTCAGGAGTTGTTTGCAAGACAGCCTCATCAGCAACCGGTGAAAGCCCGCATTGGGGAAGGCCTGCCGGATCTCCGCAACTCGCTCTCGGGGCAGGCCAAAGCGCAACTGGCCCAGGGTGACGTCCACCCAATCGGCCTTGCGAAATGCATTGGTTAGAGGGTCGGGAGAGGCGGTGATCTTGTGGTGGTCCTCGATCATGGCACACACGGGAACGATCCAGTCGCTACGCTGCGTGTGGATCAGGTAGTCGCTGGCGCGCCGGGCGGAAGGTTCCAGGTAGTCAAAAGTGTTGTCACTCCAGATACCCAGGTCGTGAAAGCAGGCGGCCACCTGAACCTGTTGATCCCGGAGCTCGTCCAGCGGCATAAACTGTCGACAGAAATGCACGACCCGGTAGACATGGTTACGGTATGGGGTGTAATCCTGAGCCAATGCTAACCGCCAATCCGAAAGAATTTCTTCGACGAGGGGCAGGTCGGAGGTGATCATAGCGGCATCTCCCTGTATTCTTGTTGTTTTTGGAGCCTATGGGCCCGGTGCCGTGAGTGGCTGCTTCCGGCCGCATAGGTTCGTGTAAGGATCCTTCTTGGAAGCCTGCTCTGCAGGCCCAACCACTGGAATGTATAAAAACGAGGTCATCATGCCAAGCTACTCTACGCTGAGTGTTGAACAAAACGGCGCTATTGCCCAGATCCGACTGAATCGTCCCGACAAGGCCAATGCCATGAACATGCTGATGTGGGAAGAGATCGGCCAGGCATTTCAGTGGGCGGACCAGGAAGAGTCCGTACGGGTGGTGGTGCTGAGCGGCGAGGGCAAGCACTTCTGCTCCGGGATCGACCTGATGGACTTCTCCCAGGTGTTGATGCTCAAGGACAAATGCGAAGGCCGCAAGCGGGAGAAGCTGCGCCATCTGATCCTGAAAATGCAGGGCTGCCTGACGGCCATCGAAGCTTGCCGCAAGCCGGTGCTGGCGGCAATTCACAGTGCCTGTATCGGCGGCGGTATCGATATGGTTGCCTGCTGCGATATGCGTTACGGCAGCGCGGATGCCTACTTTGAAATCAAGGAAATTGATGTGGGAATGGTGGCGGATGTGGGTACCCTCCAACGTCTGCCCCATATCATTGGCGATGGCGTCATGCGGGAGCTGGCCTATACCGGCCGCCGGGTTGAAGCCGCCGAAGCCGAGCGTATCGGGCTGATCAACAAGACCTTCGAATCCCGAGAGGCATTGATGGATGGTGTGATGGCAATTGCGCAAACCATCGCTGCCAAGTCCCCCCTCGCCATTCGCGGCACCAAGGAAATGATCAAGTACACCCGCGATCACAGCGTGGCTGATAGCCTCAACTACGTGGCCACCTGGAACGCCGCCATGCTGATCAGCCAGGATATCCAAGAAGCCATGATGGCCCGTATGCAAAAACGCGAGCCGAAGTTTGCGGATTGAGGATGTGTAGCGTCAGCACTGCCGTTTTCTCCCCCTTTCGTAAAGGGGGATTAAGGGGGATTTCCCGCAGACAACTCGGTGGTTTCAGATACTGCCTTCGTGTCCGCAGAAATCCCCCCTCGCCCCCCTTTAAGAAAGGGGGGGAGATGAGTTCGGCGCTGTACGCAAGGGGGTGGGATGGTACAAAAGGGGGAATGCCCTCGGAGCAATTAACTAAACTCTGGCTCCATTTGCAACTCCACCTCCCTCAGCCCACGCACCACCAGGTCCGCTCCAGCGGCGATCAAAGCTTCTGACTGTCCATGGCGGTCAACGCCAATCACCAGTCCCACACCTGCTTGTTTTCCGGCCTGTACACCTGAGGTGGCATCTTCTAGCAATACGGTATCTTGCGTGGAAACGCCCAGCCGATGGGCGGCTTCCCGAATCTGGCCGGCCTTGTCTTTCAGCCCCTGGCGTTCTGTATCCAACCCGTCCACAATGGTGTCAAACCAGTCTTCCAGTCCGGCACGGCGTAACACTAGTCGGCAGTTCTTGCTGGCGGACACCACGGCGATCTTAAGCCCCTGCTTGCGCCAGGCGGAGAAGGCGCGCAGGCTGTCTTCATAAACTTGAACTCCTAGCTGCTCCAGCTTCTGTAAGAAGGCGTCATTTTTGCGTCGGCTCAGGCCATGGACCGTCTCCCGTTCGGGTGGATCCTCCGGGGTGCCTTCCTCAATCGCCAGGCCCCGTGCTGCAAAGAAATCCCGAATACCGGTTAGCCGGGCCTTGCCATCCACATGGCGCCGGTAATCGTCAGGGCTGAACGGCGGTTGCGGGGAGCTGAATTCCGCTGCATGGGACTGGAGGTAGTCATCGAAAACCTGTTTCCAGGCTGCTTCATGGATCCGGGCGGTGTCGGTGATAACGCCGTCCATATCGGAAATGATGGTGCGCCAGGTCTGGATTGGCATGGCATAGCTCCTCCTGGAGTCGGCTTCAGGTCAGGGCACAGACGTTTCGGGCACACAGGTGATGCTCGCTGGGAATCAGGTTGAACTGGCAGCTATCCTGGGAGGCCAGGTGGCGGATATGCCCGCGATAGGCCACAGTAATCGGCGGTGCCAGGGTGCGGTGGCTGTGGATTTTCAAGCAGTCATGGGTAATGGTGACTGTGAGCAGGTGGCGCCGGTAGCGCATGCGAAACTCCAGGCAGGTCAATTCTTCGGGCAGGGCGGGGTTGAAGTGCAGAATATCGGCACGGGGCTCGATGCCGGTAAATCCCCGTTGCACCAGGTCGACGGTACCGGCCATGGCGCCCAGGTGAATCCCTTCCGCCGTGGTACCTCCTTGAATATCGCTGATATCACTGTTCAGGGCCTGCATGAAAAGGGGCCAGGCCTGGGCCCGGCTGATGCGACTTAATACCCAGGCGTGGACGATCCAGCTCAGGGTCGAGCCGTGGGAGGTGCGCTGCAGGTAATAGCTGACATTGCGGGGCATGATATCCCGGTCATATTCATAGCCCAGCCGCTCGAACAGATAGGCCAACTCCTCGGGCGAGAACAGGTAAAACAGCATCAGCACGTCGGCCTGCTTGGAAGCCTTGTAGCGGTTAACGTTGTCGTTTTCCGCCTCCAGAATCCGATCCAGGCGCTGGATATCGCCATACTTTTCCCGGTATCCGTCCCAGTCGAACTCTTCCAGGTTCTCATAGCCTTCGAACTGGCTGATGATGCGGTCCCCATGGAAGGGAATGAACAGATTGCGGCTGATGCTGTCCCAGTGCCGAAGTTCCCGTTTGTCCAGTTTTAGCTTCTCCCGTAGTTTGCTGTAGCGCTCTTCTGGCAGGAGCTCCGCGATGTCCCGTGCCCGGCACAGTATCCAGGCGGCCATCACATTGGTGTAGGCATTGTTGTTCAGGCCCTTTTCTTCCTGGGGTGGGGTATCGGGATAGGCGGTGTGGTATTCGTCTGGCCCCATTACTTCATGAATTTCATATTGGCCGGTCTTCAGGTTGTAACGGGCCAGGCTGGCCCAGAAGCGGGAGATCTCAAAGAACATTTCGGCGCCGTAGTCGTAGAGGAACTCATAGTCCTCGGTGATCTCGTAATAGCGCCAGATATTGAGGGCGATGGCGGCATTGATATGGCGCTGGCGATAGCTGGTATCGGGCAGCCAGCGGCCGGATTTGGGGTTGAGGTGAATTTTTTGGGTTTCCTCGCGCCCGGTACTGCCGCTTTGCCAGGGGTACATGGCGCCCTTCAGCCCGGCGGCCTGGGCGTTCGCCCGTGCTTCCGGCAGGCGCCGGTAACGATATCGGAGCAGGGCACGGGTCAGAATGGGAATGCGTAGCGTCAGGTAGGGAAAGATAAACAGCTCGTCCCAGAAAATATGGCCCCGATAGGCCTCGCCGTGCCAGCCCCGGGCCGGAACGCTCACGTCCTGGTCGATACTGTGCAGGGAAACGGTCTGTAGGAGGTGGAAAATGTGCAGCCGAAGCTTCATGCTGGCATCATCGTTTTGGGGAGCTTCCACCTTGATGTCGCACTCTTCCCAAAGTTGTTTCCAGGCCTGCTGATGCTCATCCAAGAGTTCCTCGAAGGGGGCGGCCCGTACGGTGGAGGTTTCCGCTGCGGTGAGGGGCTCGGTAATGGCCAAGTCCCGGGAGCTGTGCAATGCTATGGTCTTTTCGATCCGTAGGGGTTGGTCCTGTTGCAGCGTCAGTGGGTAGTGCAGAAAGATCTGGGCGTGATCGGCATCGAGCCGGGACTCGGGATGGATCGGATGGCCATCCTGGTAGAGGACATGTCTCGCCACCATGGCGATTTCGATGCGGGACTGTCGGGTGCGGACCTGCAGGGCGATCAGGTCGTCGTCCATCTGCCGGGTTCCCAAATGATCCAGGTGCTGGCTCTCCAGTCCCCGGTAACGGGCAACCCCTTCATTACGCACGTTGCCGTCCAGACCTGAGCGCAAGGTGATTTCCCCCGACCAGTTCTCCGGGGTCAGTTCCAGGGAAATCGCGGCCAGCCGTGGGTTCGCCATACTGACAAAGCGCTGTTCCCGCCACCAGGTGATTCTGCCCTGGGAATCCTGAAACCGGATGTTGCGCTTTAGCACACCCGTTTTGAGGATGAGGTGTTGGTGATACTCCAGGGGCGTCAACTGATCGAGTCGAAACCAGTCCCCATCGCCGATGCGGAAAGTGAGGGGCAGCCAGTTGGGCAGGTTGACCAGGTCCTCGTTTTCCACCTCGCGACCGGCAACGGTGGAAGTTTGCCGGTCATAACAGCCAGCGAGATAGGTACCGGGATAATGGATGCTATCGTTGCGGCAGCAGGTGGAGGCGCCGCGGGTGACAAAATATCCATTGCCGGTGGCACACAGGGCTTCCCGCAGGCCTTCGTGGGCCGGGTCGTAATGGTCGTATTCC
>JAJUGC010000129.1 GCA_029268325.1 Gammaproteobacteria bacterium
ATGGCCTTGGCCTTCTTCACTCCTGTTAGGGCTAGCTTGACTGGCGTGGCACAGGAGTAACACCTGCCCTTCCTGCACTTGCGCCACTTCCGCGCGGAGGAAGCCTCCTTGGTCAACAGCGACCTCACAGATCTTCTGTAACAGTTCCCGGCTTTCCTGGCCCTGATTAATGGCTCGGCTGCAAAGACTCCAAAAGCAGTGAAGCCGGGTCAGATGGTCAACACTGGTGATACGCTGGAAGGAATCCCGGGTCTGGGACCGGGCCATCAGAACCAGCAGGACAAGGCCACTGACTAGGAGAATGCCCCCTGCCCCCACTCCCAAGCGGTACGCGAGGCTTGCCCGCCCTGTAAGAAAGCAGTCAGCGACGGGATCAACTCCATTCCCGTCACCATCACAACGGCACCGACGGCCAAAGTCACCAGGCCACTGGCCAGGGCTACGAGCGGCCGACGCCGGCCCTTAGCCAAGGTTTGGACTGAATAGACAAGCACCATCATCCATACCAAAAAGACGACGGCATCCAGACTAAGTTGGAACACAACGGACATAAAAGTCTTCCGAATCCGGCAATCGCAGAGCCCGCACAAGCGGCGTTATTATTCGCGTAGTCTTCTCAGCTTAGCACGGACTAACTTATTTATGATGAAAACGTCACAATTTTTTGACCGCGCCTAGCCAGGGCTTTTTGATTCTTCCTGACTTCTAGCCCTTCCTTTAAATAAGGGCGCCACTTGTAAGAGCTGGCTTCAGAAAAGCACCGTTATGGTACAATGGCCGGCCCATTCCCAAATGGGTCGCCCCATTTTCACCCTGGTACGCAAGTCCACTCAGGCAAACAAGGTTATCTTCGATGAATCTGCTATTCGTACGTCACCTGACCGTAATCGACTTTTCTTTCCTGCACCCAGACCGGGGCCTGGTGGGTGAAAGCTGGATTGTCGATGTGGAACTTGAAGGTGAGCTCAACGAGCAAGGCATGGTCTTCGACTTCTCCCACGTCAAACGGGTCATCAAAGCCGGAATCGACCAGTTCATCGATCACAAGCTGGTTGTCCCTACCCAGCTGCCCAAGCTTGCCGTTGAGCAGGAAAGCGACCAGGTCCACCTGCGACTTGAATTACCCCATGGTGAAATTGGCCACGCCTCCCCCGCCCAAGCACTTGCCTTGCTGGATATTGCCGAGGTTACGCCGGAGCAAGTCGCGCCAGTGCTAGCTACTTACCTGAAAGAGTTGCTACCGGACAATGTGCGCCAAGTGCACCTTCAGCTTCGGCCCGAAGCCATTGACGGCGCCTTTTACCAGTACAGCCACGGGCTGAAGAAGCACGATGGAAACTGCCAGCGCATTGCCCATGGTCACCGCTCCCGCATCGAAATTCTGAAAGATGGCAAGCGCTGTCCGGATCTTGAGCAACAGTGGGCGGAAACCTGGCGCGATATCTATATTGCCACCCGGGAAGACCAGACTGCGGTTGTCTCCGTCGACGGAGTCGAGCACCTAGAATTCCGCTACCAGGCCAACCAGGGCTCGTTCTACCTGCGCCTGCCCCGGCAGCAGGTGTACATGATCGACACCGACTCCACTGTGGAGTGGATTGCCCAACACATTGCCCAAAGCCTCAAGCAACAGGCACCGGATAGTCAGATCCAGGTGCGGGCCTATGAAGGTGTGGACAAAGGTTCTATTGCTGTCGCTTAAAGTTTGAGCGCCCTGCTTGCTTGCCTATCATCTCTTTAGACATTGCAGCCTGACCGGGCTGCAATCTTCACCGCCATGTCAGAAAGGATTTCTCGGCTATCCAGGGAGGGGCCCTATGAGGGGCCAGGCACAAACAAGTAAGCCATCAAACAACCTAGCCACACCTCGAACTTTAAGCACAACTTCAGAGATTTCATTAAGGTTATTACTGGATGCTCAAGCAGTACCTGCCCTTCCTCACCTGGCTTCCCCAATATAACCGGGCTACCTTGTCTGCCGATCTGGTGGCTGCGGCGATTGTCACCATCTTGATGATTCCCCAATCCCTGGCCTATGCATTCCTGGCCGGGCTACCCGCCGAGATGGGACTCTACGCCAGCATTCTGCCCCTTGTGGCCTATTGCCTGTTCGGCACCAGCCGCACCTTATCGGTCGGCCCCGCGGCCATCATAGCCCTGATGTCTGCTGCGGGAGCCAGCACCATTGCCACGCCGGGCTCGCCGGAGTTCATCACCGCATCCATCGCCCTCGCGTTTCTGTCTGGCCTGATCCTTTGTCTTATGGGGCTACTACGCCTGGGTTTCATGGCC
This sequence comes from Gammaproteobacteria bacterium, assembly GCA_029268325.1. Lineage (GTDB taxonomy): Bacteria > Pseudomonadota > Gammaproteobacteria > Pseudomonadales > Oleiphilaceae > JAEZAA01. Next base: position 2,293 of record JAJUGC010000129.1, read on the forward strand.
AACTTTCTGAGCCATCCGGTAATTTCCGGCTTTGTCACGGCTTCCGCCATCATCATTGCCATCGGTCAGCTTGGTGCTCTGCTTGGTATCCAGGTGTCGGGCACCAACCTTCCAGCAATGATCCATGGGCTTATTCTTGAGTTGCCCAACCTGCATCTGCCAACTCTGGCGGTTGGAAGCGCAGCCTTGGCGATTCTGCTTTGGTGTCGGCGCTGGCTGGCACGGACCCTGATCCGCCTGGGCCTGAGCGGGAAAACTGCGGCGCTTTTAGCTAAAACAGGCCCTATCCTCGCAGTCATTATCACCAGTCTGGCAGTCTGGTGGCTGGAGCTGTCGGAGGCTGGCGTAAAAGTGGTTGGAGAGTTCGACGGCTCATTGCCGGGTCTTGTATTGCCCGCCGTTGACCTGGAGCTGTGGAAAGCCTTGCTGGTACCGGCCTTGCTGATTAGCCTGGTGGGTTTTGTCGAGTCTGTGTCCATGGCCCAGACTCTGGCCGCCAAACGCCGCCAACGAATCGACCCAGACCAGGAACTGATAGGTTTGGGAGCTGCCAACCTGGGTGCAGCAATTTCCTGCGGATTTTCCGTGACAGGCAGCTTTTCCCGCTCCGTGGTCAATTTTGACGCGGGAGCCGAAACCCCGGCCGCCGGCGCTTTCGCGGCGGTCGGCGTTGCCCTGGCGATACTTTTTCTTGCGCCCCTGATGGCGCTGCTACCACAAACCACCTTGGCCGCCACCATTATTGTCGCCATCCTGTCCTTGGTGGACATCGCGGGCATCAAACGTTATTGGTCCTACTCCAAGAAGGATTTTTTCGCTTTGATGGGAACCCTGGCCATCACGCTATTGGTCAGCATTGAAGTCGGTATTCTGTCGGGTATCGGCCTCTCCCTCGCCCTTTACCTGTACCAGACCAGCCGTCCCCACACTGCCGTTGTGGGTCAAATCCCGGGTACGGAACATTTTCGCAACATCAACCGCCACCAGGTAGAGACCGATCCCCATATCCTGCTGTTCCGGATTGACGAAGGCCTGTTCTTCGCCAACAGCCGGTTCCTGGAAGACCGCCTCTACACCCTGGTTTTCCAAAACCCCAACCTCACCGACATGGTGCTGATCTGCTCCGCCATCAACTATATTGACGGCTCGGCCCTAGAAAGCCTGGAGGCAATCAATCAGCGCCTGAAGGATTCAGGGGTGCGGCTGCACTTGTCTGAAGTGAAGGGGCCCGTGATGGATCGCCTGCAGCGGACCTCATTCCCAGAGCACCTGAGTGGCGAGATTTTCCTCACCACCTATGGCGCCTGGCGCACCCTTCGGGAACGGTCAGCAAATGCTAACCGCGAAGAGCGCTCTACTTAAGGCTAGCTGCCTTGAGCCAGAAACCGATACAAAACAAGCCTATACAAAAGGCAAATTCGCCCTATACTGGGGGTCACGCTGGGAGGGGCAAGCACTTGCTTGCAGCTGTACCTTGATGCAGTAGGCGTTATGACAATAAGAATCCTGCTTAAACTGCTGGCTGTTTGTGGGCTCCTGATTGTGCCCAGCGCCTACGCACAAACACTCTCCATCCTCCCGGATACGCAACAACTGGTGCTGGGCCCTTACCTGGAATACCTGGAAGACGCCTCCGGCAGCTATCAAATCGATGACCTGCTCCAAGCCGGCTCAGCCCACCCCTGGCAGAAATCCGACCAGAAAATCCTCAACTTCGGCTATACGGATTCTGTGTACTGGGTGCGGCTCACCCTGAACCAGGCGGGTACGCAGCCCCAACGCTATTGGCTTGAAGTGGCCTATCCCGCCCTGGACCATATCCAGCTCTACATTGTCCGCCCAGGGCAGTCGCCCCAGTTAATTGAGGTAGGCGATCGCCTTCCATACCAGCAGCGACTCGTGGACCACCCGAGCTTTCTATTTCCCTTCGAAGCGGTACCAGGTGAGGACGCCAGCCTTTATCTGCGTGTAGCAACCAGTTCCTCCCTGCAGATTCCATTTACCCTGTGGCGCGGGGAAGCCTTTATCCAAAAGGATTACGAGCGCACGGTAGGGATTTCGATCTTTATCGGCATCATGCTGGTGATGGCGGCATACAACTTCCTGCTCTTTATCTCCGTTCGGGAAGCCAGCTATTTCTATTATGTTATGTACGCCCTCTCCATGGTCGGGCTGACTGCCGGGATCGAAGGCATTACCTTCAAATTTCTCTGGCCCGGACAACCGGCCTGGAACGACCCCTTCCTCGTCCTCGCGCTAAGCGGCATGGTGCTGTTCCCATGTCTGTTCACCCGCAGCTTTCTCAACATGTCCAAAGCCCGCCCCCAGCTTTCATGGCTTTTGCTGTTGCTTGCCGGGCTGTCCATCCTGACCGCTGTGGGTTCCTTTGTGCTGGACTATCGGCTCATGATGGTAACCACCATGCTGCTGACCATGGTCAGCATCGTCATCAATTTCATCTCGGGAGTTGTCCGCTGGTACGACGGCTACTACGCCGCCCGCTATTACAACCTGGCGTGGAGCTTTATCCTGGGCGGCGGCATGATCATGGCCCTCGGCAAACTTGGTTTCCTGCCCCGCACTTGGCTCACTGAGCATGCCGGTCAGATTGGCGCAGCCCTCGAAATCCTGCTGCTCTCCTTCGCCCTGGCCAACCGCATGAACTACGAGCGCAAGACGCGGGAAGCTGCCCAACAGGAGTCGGCCGAAGCCCAGAGGAAATTGCTGCAGATGCAGATCAAGCTCAACCAGGATCTTGACCGGCTCATTCAGGCCCGCACCAGCGAACTGGAAAAGGCCAACGAAAGGCTTCAGGAAATGAGCATCACTGATGAGCTCACTCAACTTCGCAACCGGCGCTTCTTTGATCAGAACTATTCAAAGGAATACATGCTCGCCCATCGCAACCGCTGGCCGATTGCTGTCCTCATGATCGATATTGATCACTTCAAGGAACTCAATGATACCCACGGTCACCTGACCGGCGATTTGTGCTTGGCCAAGGCAGGCGAACTGATTGGCCAGAGCATCCAACGTCCATCCGACTTGGCGGCGCGCTATGGGGGCGAAGAGTTTATCGTGCTGATGCCCAACACCGACGAGCAAGGCGCCCTGCACGTTGCCGAGAATATCCTCCAGGCCTTTCGGCGTACTGAGGTCACCTATGGGGAAAAAACCATCAGAATGACAGTCAGTATTGGCGTTGCCTGCCAGGTTCCGGATGACAGCAAGCCCGAGAACCTGCTCAAACTTGCCGACAACCACCTGTACCAGGCCAAAGCCCAGGGACGCAATCAGGTAGTCTGGCAATGTAGCAATCCCTCAGCTTCATCCATGAACTGAACAACAATTACGAATTACCCTGGGGCCGCCCTTGCCTAGCGGGCAGGCTCCTTGTTGATGTTCCTCAGCGTCAAGGTAAAGGCGCCACGCAAATCACCGACCCGGTACCCTACGGCCCGATCCTGCGGGTAGTGTTCTTGTAGGGTAGCTCGTACCTGGGGATCAATTTTTTCTCCGTGGCACGCCAAACAGGGCTCACCCACCACTATCGCCTGCATATAACGATAATCCGCCCCAACCACTTCGCCAAAACTCAGCTCCTTGGCTGGTTTCCCTTGGGCGATCTCCTGCTGGAAATGCTGCAGGACTTTCTGTTCCCAGGCGTCCGGTGCATTGTTCGGGTTGCGCAACTTTAACGAGGTGCGTCCAATCTGCCATTCAGACTGGCTGTGCCGATCGGCAATTTGGGGCGCCATAAGCTGGCAGGCTTCCACCGCCTTGGGCGCCCCCTGGGCGCGGATCGCCTCCTGCACCGTTTCCAGCAACTGATTGGCAAAGGGTTGAATCCTGGCTTTGGCCTCGGCTTCCAGGTTGATTTCAGAGGCATCTAAACCATCTGCAACCACGGCACTACTGGCCAGCATCAAAGACAAAACTCTTCCCCGGCCGGCTAGCCTGGCTAACACACCACAGACTTTTTTCACTGGTTGGTTTCCTTAGATTCGGATCTGGTTGACAAACTTTAAGGCATAAGGTTATACCTGTTATCTACATTAGCATACACTTATATTTGATTGGAACAGCGAGGCAATTCCCATGTCGGCTCCCCAAGTGATTCGCTTTTTCGATGAACCAACCAATACCTTCAGATACATTGTGCGTGACCCGGGCTCCCAGAGCTGCGCCATTATCGATTCGGTACTGAATCTGGACTACGCCTCCGGGCGCACCAGCA
>JAJUGC010000130.1 GCA_029268325.1 Gammaproteobacteria bacterium
ACCCGCAAGGGCCGTTGCCCCTGGTTGGCCGTCAGTTGGGCCAGACAGCGGGCCTTGGACCACAGGCCGTGGGCGATGGGCTGCTTGAAGCCGAAGAGTCGGGCGGTCAGCAGGTGCAGGTGGATGAGGTTATAGTCGCCAGAAACCTGGGCATACTGACGGCCAAGGTTTTCCGGCAACTGCCAGAACAGGCGGTGTTCATAGGCCTGGCGTGGTTGCTCCTTGCGTTCACGCTTGCCGTCGCTGCGCTTGCGATTGCGGTGCAGCAGCGTGGCAGTGTTTTCCCATACCAGGCGGCCGGCAATGTAGACCTTGGTGAGAATATCAAACTCCAGGCCTTTGTCGGTTTGCTGCTGGCCGGCGAGGGAGCATTCGAAATCCAGCACTTCTTCCGGTAGGATCGGTCTATATTGCGTGATCTCGTTACGTAAATGGACCAGGCCGATCAGCGGCAGCGGAAAGCGCGGGTCGGTGAGCAGGCGCATGTAGGGGCCGAAGGCCATGATCTGGGGATAGGTCGGCGGCAGCACCTGGTTGTCTTGAAAGCCACAGACTTTGTGATATTGTCGCAACCGGTCGTGATCAATCTTTACGCCCCGAATATTAACGGACAAGGCTGGCAGCTGGATGTCGGACTGCTGTTTTTGGGTGCGCTTGAAGGCCGCCTTGGCAAAAAGGGTCGGCAGATAGGGTTCACGTGATAGGATAATGGATTCCTGTTGCTGCATGTCATTCCCCTGACTGTGCGAATGTCACCTGAAGGCTTGCTGCGTTTCACCGGGCCAGACGGTCGCGTCAGCGTGGGAGACAGCTTCCGTCTGGACTCCTGTACAAGTAGTCCATTACTGTACCACGGGAGCCGGCAGCTTCAGGCGTCAGATAAAGATCAAGTCTGCTTGGATTGTAGGCGAGTTTAAAGGGCCGATTGAGTGATGATATTGGCCGAGAGGCAAGTGTGGGTTGGCGAAGAAGTCAATTTGACAAGGTAATTGGAGGCGTGGATCGAAATTGACACGGATTTCCATTGGAAGGCATTGCCTGGCTGTGGTCGTACACTTGAACAGTGGATAGATAAGCACTCATGATTGAAAACAAGACAGATGCGGGCGTCATGATTCGTCTCATCCACCAGGCAATGTTGCGGCATGGGGTGGATGTGGATGAAGTCTTTCGCCGCTGTGGCATCACCGAGGAGTACCTTGCCCAGGAGCAGTTGCGAACCCCTCACGAAGCCCAGGTATTTTTCTGGGAAGTGCTAGAGGATGTGAGCCAGGATCCGGATATTGGTCTGCATCTGGGTGAATACCTGCCAGTTTTCAAAGGTCAGGTACTGGAATACCTGTTCTTAAGTAGCCCCAATTTTGGCGAGGGCATTCGCCGGGGCATAGCCTATCAGCGCCTGCTGAGCGATGCCGCGGACATACGGCTCGATATTGAAGGGGACATGGCCTGTATCACCCTGAACGTGGCCACACTGGCAGTGCGCCAGATCCGCCATTTTTCCGAATGTTTCACTTTGGGCTTGCTGAAATTCTTCCGGTTTGTCACCGAAGGCGCCTTTCAGCCCTACCGGATTGATTTTGAGCACAAGGCACCCAAATCCAGCACGGAGCATGAGCGACTGTTCGGAGCCGAAGTGCGCTTCGACCAGCCCTTGACCCAGCTGTGGTTCAAAGCTGAACTGCTGAACCTGCCTTCAGCCCATGCCGAGCCGGAGCTGCTGAAGCTCCATGAGCAGTTAGCCAGCCAGCAACTGGCCCGCCTGGAACTGCAGGATGTGGTCAGCCAGGTGCGGCGTGTCATCGCGGAGCTGCTGGAGTCCGGAGAGGTTTCCCTGGAAGTAGTGGCCCAGCGGCTGGACCTCAAACCCCGTACCTTGCGAACCCGCCTGAGCGAAGCCAATACCAACTTCAACCAGGTGCTGGCGGAGTTCCGGTGCCATCTGGCCAAGAAGCTGCTCTCGCAAACGGATGAGAGTATCGACGAGATCGTTTATCTGACCGGCTTTTCGGAGCCCAGTACCTTTTATCGGGCGTTCCGACGCTGGGTAGGAATGACACCGGTGGAGTACCGGCGCCAAAAGCAGAACCAGTCCTGACCAGAGGGGCAGGGCCCTCTGCGCTCTGCATCAAGGCCTGGTTCAGTTCTCACTTTGAACCAGGCCTTGACCGAGTCGGTTACTTACCGATGAGGCTTTGTCCACACACGCGGACTGTTTGGCCGCTGATCCCGTTGGAGCCCGGGTTGGCTAGGAAGGCGATAGCCTCGGCAACATCCTGGGGCTGACCGCCTTGGGACAGGGAGTTCATACGACGCCCGGCCTCACGGATGGTGAAGGGCATGGCAGCGGTCATTTGGGTTTCGATAAAGCCTGGTGCAACCGCGTTAATGGTGATGCCACCTTTCAATACCCGGCTCATGGCCTCGGTATAGCCAATCACACCCGCCTTGGACGCGGCATAGTTGGTTTGGCCGAAGTTGCCGGCAATCCCGCCAATGGAAGAGACCCCGATCAGGCGACCCTGCTTGCGCAGCACTTCCTCGGACAGCAACTTGTCGTTGATGCGCTGAATGGCGTTCAGGTTGATATCCATCAGCAGATCCCAGAAATGCTCCGGCATCCGCGCCAGGGTCTTGTCCCGGGTCACGCCTGCGTTGTGCACCACGATATCCACACCGCCGGTTTCCTTACGCAGGAAATCGGCAATCTGGGTCGGGCTGTTGGCGTCGGTGATATCCACGGCGAGCGCCAGGCCACCGATTTCCTTGGCGACTTTTTCCAGCTCATCGCTGGCGCCCGGTACATCCAGGGCGACAACCTTGGCGCCGTCCCGAGCCAGGACCCGGGCAATGGCAGCACCGATTCCACGGGAGGCACCGGTAACCAGGGCGACCTGATCCTGCAGGGGGCGGTTCCAGTCGATCCGGCCCTTGGGCTTGGCTGCTTTCTGAATGGTGACGACCTGGGCGTCCACGTAAGCGCACTTCGGCGACAGGAAGAAACGCAGGGCGCTTTCTACCAGAGGCTCGGCCCCTTCTTCCACATAGACCAGGTTGGCAACAGCACCGGTTTTTCCAATTTCCTTGGCCAGGCTGCGGGTGAAACCTTCCAGGGCTTTCTGGGCGGTTGCCTTGGCCGGATCACACTTCTCGGGCGGGCGGCCCAGGATCACCACACGGCCACACTTGGCAATCTTGCGGGCAACCGGATGGAAGAAGTCATACAGGGCACGCAGCTCAAGGCTGTTGGCAATGCCGCTGGCATCGAACACCAGGGCCTTGAAACGACGGGTATCTTCCAGCTTGGCCAGATCCACCTCGTTGGCTCGCGCCTTGGTTTTCGCCAGGGCGGACTCGCTCAGGGAAGCGGGCTGGGCGGTGTAAAACACCGTGGCCGGGCTGGCCGCAACCACTTCACAGACCGCTTCCAGGAGGCTGCCGCCCTGGGCTGCACCCAGCAGTGCCTGGCCTTCCAGGAAGGGAGAGTCGGCACGGCCCTGGCGTTCCAGAATGGCGGGTCTTGGAAGGTTCATGGCTGAAACCAGAGACTTGCCCCAAGGGGAGTTGGCAACTTTCTGATATAAATCGGACATAGAGGCTAGATTCCTTTTCTACATGCGCAGTTATGTCGGTTGTAACCGGGCTTTGGCTCGCCCGTGGCTGGCTTCCGGTCGTCCCCCTTCAGCTCCATGACAGGGCGGACAGGCACTTCCGGTTATCTCACGCCTTGGCGACGTATATGGTATCGGCAACCACAGGAAAAGCGATAGAATGTTTCATCTTTGCTAGTAACGGCAGGATATCTTTCTAACTGGAAAAAATCGAATCGCAATTGGCTGAATTCGAACCATTAGGCGTCGCATCAGCCAATGGCAGTCGTGTATGGCTGATTAGACTGCGTCCATCAGTGTCTATGAACAGGAGTTCTCCCATGAAATCAGTAACTGTGCGTCGGGTTGCCGTAATTGGCGGTAACCGTATTCCCTTTGCCCGTTCCAATACCGCGTATTCCAAGTTCAGCAACCAGGACATGCTGACGGCGGCATTGCGAGGCCTGGTGGATCGCTACAACTTGCAGGGAGAAGTCTTGGGTGAAGTCGTCGCGGGCGCTGTGCTCAAGCACTCGCGGGACTTCAACCTGACCCGGGAGTCGGCGCTCAGCAGCGGGCTGGCCGCCGAAACGCCTGCCTACGATATCCAGCAAGCCTGCGGTACCGGGCTGGAAGCGGCCATCCTGGTGGCCAACAAGATTGCCCTCGGCCAGATCGAGTGTGGTATTGCCGGTGGTGTGGACACCACCTCCGATGCTCCCATCGGGGTAGGCGAGGAGCTGCGCAAGATCCTGCTGGAGGCCAACCGGGCCAAGACCATGGGTGAACGCCTCAAGGCCTTTTCCAAGTTCCGCCCCAGCCACCTGATGCCGAACATTCCCGCCAATGGCGAGCCCCGTACCGGACTGTCCATGGGCGAGCACTGCCAGATCACCACCAAGGAGTGGGGCATTACCCGGGAGGAGCAGGACCAGCTGGCCTATGAAAGCCACAAGAAGCTGGCCAAGGCCTATGAAGAAGGCTTCTTTGAAGACTTGATGACGCCCTTTGGCGGCCTGGAGCGGGACAACACCCTGCGTCCGGATACCACCCTGGAGAAACTGGCAAGCCTCAAGCCCGTGTTTGACCGGGAAAACGGCACCATGACCGCTGGTAACAGTACTGCCTTGACCGATGGTGCCTCCTGCGTACTGCTGGCCAGCGAAGAGTGGGCCAAAGCCCGCAACCTGCCGGTCCGTGCCTGGTTGACCTGGAGCCAGGTAGCCGCGGTAGACTTTATCGGCAAAAAAGAAGGCCTGCTGATGGCGCCGGTGTATGCCGTGCCGAAGATGCTGGAGCGTGCCGGACTCACCTTGCAGGATTTCGATTTCTACGAAATTCACGAAGCCTTTGCCGCCCAGGTGCTGGCTACCCTGAAGGCCTGGGAAGATCCAAAGTTCTGCAAGGAAAAGCTGGGACTGAGCAAGCCGCTGGGCTCCATCGACCGCAGCAAGCTCAATGTGAAGGGCAGCAGCCTGGCCGCCGGCCACCCCTTCGCAGCCACTGGCGGACGTATTGTGGCCAGCCTGGCGAAGCTACTGGAGCAGAAGGGCTCAGGTCGCGGCCTGATCTCCATCTGTGCCGCTGGCGGCCAAGGTGTGACGGCGATTCTGGAGCGGTAGGGTTTGGCTCTGTCTTGCCATCTCTCCAGGGTGGCATGTGTTTTTTGAGCTGCCAGTCGGTTCGGGGCTGAGGCCTCGAGCCCTCTCCCTTAGCCCTTCTCCCCAGGTGGGAGAGGGGAATTCATTCGGATGCCCAGCAAAGACCTCAGCCCCGCCAGGGGCGGGAATGTCGAAAATAGAGGCTGCGCCTCTGGAAATAAAGGTCGCCCCCGGTGCCCGGCGTATGGGCGATGGCATCGTGCACGTAGCGGGCAAAGAACAGTTGTAGGGTCTTGGGTAGAGGCTCGGCAATTTTCATCCAGGTCAGCATATCCCGCTCAAAGGGTTTGATGGGCTTGACCACCAAAGCCCAGTCTCCCTGATGGCGATAGAGGATATCCTCTTCTACCAGTTGCTCGTCCCGTTTGGGATGGAACGCCGAATTCGGCGCGTTGAACTCCGGAAAGCTCCCCTCCAAAAAACGCTGGCGCCATAGCAAGGCATCGTATTGCTCTTTCAAGTTTTGGAATGCCTGAGACAGGTGCTGGCGCTCCGGTTCGTCATGGGCCTTCAGCCTGAACTGCTTCCAGATAGTGGTGGCCTGCTGTTCTGATGCAGAACTGTCCAACAGGCAGCGCAGCCACCGGAAATACAGGCATTCATGGTGTGACAGGGCGCGATAGAGGTCCGTTTCCGGAGGCAGGCGCCGACCGTATTCCTCATAGAGATGTTGCAGGCTTTCTGGGATCTGGTACTCCCGATACAGGGGCTCATCCAAAACCTGGAGCTGTTCCAGGGGATAGAAGGGCACGCCCTGTTCCTGAGCGGCTGCATACATATCTCTCAGGGGGATACGTGCAAGACTATTGCTGCGTCCCTGGTCTCCCTCTGCATAGCCACCGCCGACATCTGAGTGCATGCCCGGATAGAGTTCTTCCCGCCGGTTGGGAGGCAGGGCCTGGGTCGGGGCATTGCGCAGGGACTGCAAATCGAAGAGGGTACGCCGCTCGTGGGCGGCCACACAATGGAAAACCTGGCCGACGCTGTCGGGAAGAGGGGGCAGGGAGGCTACATTGGCGGCAAAGGAGCCGAGGCTGAAGGTGCCCAGGGTGTCAAAGAGACCGATAAAACGGATCTGGAAATCCTTGCCCATTCGGTAGGTGCCACGCTGGCCCCCCAGGTCCGGCACACCCTCGGTCTCCAGGTGGAGGCTCAGGGCCCAGGCTAGAGCCGCGCCGCGCCCAAAGCCAAACAGGGAGATCTGATAGGGAAGGTGGCTATTGGTTTCCTGAAAGGTCTGGGCCAGGTCGTACAGGGCCTGGTG
>JAJUGC010000131.1 GCA_029268325.1 Gammaproteobacteria bacterium
GGTCATGCTGTCCGCCCAGGCCACGGATGTGGGGGTCAACAAGGCAACCGCCAAGCTGTTTCCCGTTGCCAATACCCCAGAGGCCATCTTGGCCCTGGGCGTTGACGGTCTGAAAAGCTACATCAACACCATCAACTTCTATAACACCAAAGCGGAAAACGTCATCAAGACCTGCCGCATCCTGGTAGAACGGTATAACTCCGAAGTGCCAGACACCCGGGAAGCCCTGGAGTCTTTGCCGGGCGTTGGGCGCAAGACAGCCAACGTGGTTCTCAATACCGCTTTTCGCCAGCCGGCCATGGCCGTGGATACCCATATCTTCCGGGTTTCCAACCGCACGGGAATTGCACCGGGCAAAAATGTCCTGGAAGTGGAGCAAAAGCTGCTACGCCTGGTACCCAAAGAATTCCTCATGGACGCCCACCACTGGCTGATTTTGCACGGCCGGTATACCTGCATCGCCCGCAAGCCTCGTTGCGGCTCCTGCCTCATTTACGACCTTTGCGAATACAAGGACAAAACCGAAGTTTAAGCTCGGGTTTGGTCTGGAAGGGAAAGGAAGCCCGAAAAGGCGGAAGGGTCGCTGAAGACTGGGTTGGCCCTTAAGAAAAGTGCTTGGCCCCCAAGCAAAGATCAAACAGTAGCGCTCCCATTTCTCCCCTTTGCGCCCCAGCTGAAGGGCGCAAAGGCAGCTCTGTTCGGAGAAACGGGTATGGGAAGACCGGATTTAACCGCCCAGCATAGCCTTCTTCAGGTTGGCCTGGGCCGGCTTGTTGGACAGCCAGATACCGAAAACAGCCTCTTTGAACGCCAGGCCGCCATTGACGGTTTCTGTGAACTTACCGTTCTTGTAAATGTCGATGCCTTTGCCCGGAATGTAGATCAGGTCAAATTCGTCGTTTTTCTTGATCTCTTCATCAAACACTGCAATGAATTGGTCAATATGCTCCTGGATCGGCTCCAGGTTGCCGCCTGTGGCCCCTTCAAAGCCTTCCATGACAGCCGTCTTCATTTTGTCGCTGGTAATCAGGCCAGAAACCATGTGCAACTTAACAGCCATGGGCTCGTCGGCAGACATGATCGCCGCGGCATCGGTGGAAGGCTGAGTCAGATAGAGTGCGCTGACGTAAATATCCATGAACCACTTTGTCCGCACTCCCGCGCCGTTCAAGACCAGTTCGGTGGAATCAGCAGTCAAGTTTTCCGGAATTTCGACATCAGCGATTTCCCTTGCTTGAGCGGTCGAAAATAATGCAAATGTTAGTGTCAGTACTGAAATGAGCCGTTTCATTCTCTGCATCCCTAATCGCAAAGTTATTATTGGAAGAGCTGAAGCGACGATAATACAAGAACTTGTTCCGTTATAACACACCACAGTTCTCAGCCAATCGCCTGGATCAGCTCACAAATCATTCAAGAACCAAGCCTGGTCGTAACGGTCGTTTTGCCGCTGCTGGAACGCAAACGGGCCGCCCAAGGGCGGCCCGCTTTTTGGAGCATGGGAAAGGCTTTAGAGTTAGCCGAACAAGGTCTCTCCGCAGAGTCCTTGCTTCTCCAGGATCTCCCGCATCCGCTTCAGTGCTTCCACCTGAATCTGGCGCACCCGCTCGCGGGTCAGGCCAATTTCGTGGCCCACTTCTTCCAGGGTGCTCATTTGGTAGCCCCGCAGGCCAAAACGGCGCGCGATGACTTCCTGCTGCTTGTCCGTCAACTGGTTCAGCCAGTTGTCGATACTGCCTTTCAGGTCACTGTCTTGAAGGATTTCACAGGGATCGTTGACGGCCTCATCGGCGACGGTGTCGAGCAGGCTCTTGTCGGAACCGGCACCAATGGGGGTATCGATGGAGGTGACCCGCTCGTTCAAGCTCAGCATGCGTTTCACATCCTTGACTGGCTTATCGAGCAGTTCGGCGATTTCTTCAGGGCTGGGTTCGTGATCCAGCTTCTGGGTCAGCTCACGGGCTGCCCGCAGATAGACGTTCAGTTCCTTGACCACATGGATCGGCAGGCGGATCGTACGGGTTTGGTTCATGATCGCCCGTTCGATGGTCTGGCGAATCCACCAGGTGGCGTAGGTAGAGAATCGGAAGCCCCGTTCCGGATCAAACTTTTCCACGGCCCGGATCAAACCGAGATTTCCTTCCTCGATCAGGTCTAGCAGGGACAGGCCCCGGTTGACATAGCGACGTGCGATCTTGACCACCAGGCGCAGGTTACTTTCGATCATCCGCTTACGGCCGGCCTCATCTCCCTTGCGGGCCAGACGTGCGTAGTAGACCTCCTCTTCGGGAGTCAGGAGCGGAGAAAAACCGATTTCGTTGAGATAGATCTGGGTAGCATCCAGCTGGCGATAGCTTTGACCCTCACCCAGCACGAAACGACCACTGCGAGAACTCCGGGTTGCGGTGCTCTCCAGATCCTCGTCTTCGGCATCTGAAAATTCAACATCTTCGGCAAGGATCTCTTCTGGTTCGAATGCCAGGTCGTCACAAAATGCTTCTCTTTCTGCTGACATAAACTAGCCCTACTCTTCTAGATTGCCCGGAGGATCCGGGTGGAGTACCAAGTTCTTCTTTTTCCGGCCCTATTCTTTATTATCGTTTGGGCAGGTAATTCAACGGATTTACCGGCTTGCCGTCTTTTCGAATCTCGAAATGCAGTTGAGGCCGGTTGGTTCCGCTGGAACCGATCTCTGCAATTTTTTGTCCACCTTTAACCCACTCGCCCTCCTTTACCACGATACGATGGTTATGTGCGTAGGCACTCAAAAACTGCTCGTTATGGTTGATGATGATCAACAACCCATAACCCAGCAGTCCGCTGCCCGCGTACACCACTTCACCACTGGCTGCGGAGTAGACCGGATCACCAATCGAGCCACCCAGGTTGATGCCCTTGTTGATTCGGCCGCTTGTCGAATAGGTTTCAATTATCGGGCCAGTTCCAGGCCAAGACCACTGCAGTTTGTTAGACGATTGTGCAGTTTTGCTGCCAGCGTTACTTTGTGTATTTTTGTTACCAACTGTCTTGTTTTGCTGTTTAGGGGCCGGTTTGGGCGCTTTTGCGACCGGTGTCGAGGGCCTGGTGGAGGTGGTGGAAGTGCGAGTCGGGGCCGTCTTTGCAGGAGCGGAAGGCGCCTTGGCAACCACCGTTTCTGGCTGGTAACGAAAACCAGGCGGAACTTCCAGGCTAATACGCTGTCCCGGATAGATCCGATAAGGCTGGGAAATCTTGTTAATAGCCGCCAGTTGCTTGTAATCCCGGCCATAGCGCCAGGCAATGGAATAGAGGGTTTCACCTTCCTTGACCGTGTGAAAGCCAAAGGTGACCGGAGGGTTGAATGAGCTGTCCTGATAAATAGAAGGGCTATTGCAGCCTGCCACTCCCAAGGCCAGCAGCAGGACGGCAAGCAGTGCGGCAATATCCGTGCCACAAGAAGTATACATTCTGTTACAAACGAGCCGCTTCAGAGTCCCAATCATAGGCCTTCACCAGCGGTTTTTATTTATTTAAAGAATATAAAAACCACTTCTTATAAGATAAAAAACTTAAAAACCACAGGTAACGCAATAACTTATTCTATTTATGTGACTTTTCTGAACCGTTTTTCGCCTGGGCGGCAGTCGTTTCTACGACACAACTGTTACCGGCGGGAACACTCCCTGCACCCAAAAGTAACACTCCTTTTGTCTGTAACTGCTACCGGGTTCTCACCTTTTCCAAGATCACGATCAAAACAATACCCATGACACCACAGAGAATAGCACCTGTGAGATGAGACGGCTGACCGGTGACGACCTCATAGACGGAAGGCAGCACATTGGTTTGCAAAAAGGGGACTTCCTCACCTGCCCTGTTCAAACGGTACTCCAGGGTCTGTTTCCAGGGCCAGATCTTATTGAGAGAGCCCAGCATAATTCCGGTCAAAAGCGCCAGGGTCACATCATGGAACCGCCTGAGCATCCAACTGAGAAAGTGGGAAATGGAGAGCAAGCCCACCACACAGCCACAGGCGAAAACGAAGAGAACCGAAAAGTGCAGGGACTTTACCGCCGCCAGGATGGGGGCATACATTCCCATGACCAGCAGGATAAAGCTGCCTGAAATACCGGGCAGGATCATCGCACAGATGGCAATCATACCACTGAAGAAGAGGGTAAAGAGAGTCACCTCCATCTCCCGTGGAGACAGCTCCGTGATCATATAAGCCGCGAGAGTTCCCAGAACCAGGCAAATCCAGACGGCTGAGGTCCGTTGCCTAATCTGGGTGGCGATCAGCCACACGGATCCCAGGATCAGCCCGAAAAAGAAAGCCCAAATCAGTTCCGGATACACCTCCAGCAAATGACTGATCAGGCTTGCCAAGGTCACAATGCTGGTCAGGATGCCGCCAAACAGCACCAACAGGAATGTCCCGTCGATGTGGCGCCACACTCCTTGTACACCAGATTGGCGAAAAATTAACCAAATCTGGGGGCCGAAAGAGCGCAGAGCATTTAACAAACGCTCATAAATACCGGCGATAAAGGCAATGGTTCCGCCGGAAACACCGGGCACTACATCCGCGGCTCCCATGGCGATACCTTTCAAATACAACAATAAATACGAGCGCGGAGTATCCTTCGACATAGGGCATCCCATGAGTATTAAACGGCTTGGTTCGAGTTAGCGGATAACGCCACCCAGCAACGGCACAAAACGCACGGTTTCGATGCTTTCGGACAGATACTCAGCCCCTTGGCGCCGGATGAGACGCAGCTCCTGATGGTCTCCCTGGCCTACAGGGATCACCAGGCGGCCTCCATCGGCTAGCTGAGCCAACAGCTCGGGCGGCACCTCAGCAGGCGCGGCAGTCACAATGATGCCATCAAACGGCCCGGTCCCGGGAAGCCCCATGGTGCCGTCGGCGTGGCGGAAGTAGACGTTACGTATGCCCAGGGTGCGAATCCGTTCCTTGGCCTTATCCTGGAGCGGCTTGATACGCTCAACACTATACAGAGTGCCTACCAGGGGAGCCAATACCGCAGTTTGGTAACCACAACCGGTTCCCACTTCCAACACCTTGTCCAACGGCTTTTCCTGCAACAGCAACTCCGTCATCCGGGCGACAATATAAGGCTGGGAGATGGTCTGGTTGAAGCCGATGGGCAGGGAGGTATCTTCGTAGGCGCGATGGGCCAGGGCCTCATCAATGAACAGATGCCGTGGCGTGTCCAGTATCTGATCCAATACCCTGGGGTCCCGAATACCCTCTGTTCGCAGACGCTCCACCAAACGCATACGGGTGCGCTTGGAGGTCATACCGATACCTTCGATGTCGATGCTTCGTTTCAAGATCACGCCTCATTCACTACCACTGCTTCCCTGCACTATTCCTTGTTGGCTACAGCATAGCTGATGTTTTCTTTCCTGCTTGCTCCGCAAGCGAGGACGATCGTACGTTGTTTCAAGCCCGGTGTTACGGGGTTTCCAGCCAGGTGCTGAGTTCAGAGAACGCCTCATACCGGGTCATATCCACCTGCAGGGGGGTGACGGACACATAATTATGGCGCACGGCATAGAAATCCGTGCCGGGCCCGGCGTCCTCCCCTTCTCCTGCTGCGGCAATCCAGTAGCGGACCTTGCCCCTTGGATCCAGGATCTTCTGGGGGTTGCCGCTTTTGGCCCGGTGCCCAAGGCGGGTCACCTGGATGCCCCGCAGCTCATCATAGGGCAAATCCGGCACATTGATATTCAGGATCGTGCGGGGCGATACATTAAGGGGTAATTTTTTCTGCAGGATCTCCCTCACCACCCGGGCCGCCGTATCGTAATGGTGCTGACCATAATTCACCAGAGAAACCGCAATGGCGGGCTGCTGCAAGAAACGCCCTTCGGTGGCGGCGGCTACTGTGCCCGAATAGAGCACATCATCCCCCAGGTTGGCATGGGTGTTGATGCCAGAAATCACCCGCTCGATCTCGTCGGGATACAACAGGTTCAAGCCCAGGTGTACACAGTCGGGGGGCGTGCCATCCACGGCCACAAAGCCGTTGGCTAGCCGCACAGGGTGCAGAGGACGGGTCAAGGTCAGAGAGTTACTGGCACCGCTGTGATCGCGGTCGGGCGCCACAACCCGGATTTCTGCAATTTTCTCCAGCTCTTTCGCCATGGCTTCCAAGCCCGGCGCGCTGACCCCATCGTCATTGGACAATAGTAGCCTCATGTCTCTCGCTCTCCACTGATTCCTGGTCCAGGTTACTTGTCTGAAACGGCGCCATCCCGCCCTTTTTCATACCAGTTACTGACCAGCTCAACGCATTCTCCCAGCATTGCCGTTGCAAAACTGCCCCGGCCCAGTGCGAATCGTAACACAAGATCAGTTTCTTCCCGGATCCAGGTCAGTCCAATGGGAAAGGCCACCAGGGCCCGCCGTTCAGGACGCAGTCGCTGGGACTTGAGGCCTTCAATAAAGAGCGGGTAGGCCTGGGCCACCTCATGTTCAAACTGTCCCGCCACCCCCTCGGTGGTGA
>JAJUGC010000132.1 GCA_029268325.1 Gammaproteobacteria bacterium
ACCTTCCATGGACAGGGCCTGGATGGCCTCGCCACCGAACTCCACTGCATAGCCGGTACCGCCGGCGGTGCCAATCTTGCCGATAATGGCCAGAATGATATCTTTCGCAGTCACTCCGGGGCCGACCTTGCCGTTGACCCGGATGAGCATGTTTTTCATTTTCTTCTGGACCAGACACTGGGTCGCCAGCACATGCTCTACTTCAGAGGTGCCAATACCATGTGCCAAGGCTCCAAAAGCACCATGGGTCGAGGTGTGGGAGTCGCCGCACACGATGGTCATGCCCGGCAACGTGGCGCCCTGCTCCGGGCCAATGACGTGAACGATCCCCTGACGCTGATCCTGCATGCCGAACCGGACAATACCAAAGTCTCGGCAGTTTTCTTCCAAGGTTTGTACCTGCACCTTGGATACAGGATCCACAATGCCATCGACGCCTTTCTGCCGCTCTGCCGGAGTGGTCGGTACGTTATGGTCAGGCGTGGCCAGGTTGGCATCAAGCCGCCAAGGCTTGCGACCGGCCAGGCGCAGACCTTCAAAGGCCTGGGGCGACGTGACTTCGTGCAGCAACTGCCGGTCGATATAAATCAATGCGGTTCCGTCCGGGCGTTCGCTAACCACATGGGATTCCCAGAGTTTGTCGTATAAGGTTTTACCTGCCATGTTATTCAGACCTCTTCAGGGTAACTGGGCCATTTACCCAGGCATGCTAACCCTCTACAATCCATAAAACAAATTCATCTTTTTTATATTTTTCATTCCCACTAGGAATACCTATGGATATCCAGGCACTCAAAGCCTTTATCACCGTGGTAGAGTCCGGTTCTTTTTCAGCAGCAGCTGATCGGTTACATATCACCCAACCGGCAGTGACCAAACGCATCCAAGGCCTGGAAAGTCAACTGGGCGCACCTTTGTTCGACCGGTTCCAGCGCCGGATCGTCTTGACCGAAGCCGGTCGCGTCTTGCTCCCCCGCGCCCAGGATGCATTGTTGCAGCTCTCCCGGGCGGAGCTGGAAATCCAGAACCTATCTGGCATAGTTGGCGGCACCCTGGCCCTGGCAACCAGTCACCATATTGGCCTGCACCGACTGCCGGAAGTGCTCCGTCACTACACCCGCCGATTCCCGGAAGTAGACCTGCAACTCCAGTTCATGGAGTCGGAAAAGGCCTATGAAGCAATCCTCAACGGCGATGTGGAACTGGCCTTTGTAACCCTGTCCCCGGAAGCGCCTGCCTCTATCGAGAGCCTGCCCATCTGGGAAGACAGCCTTACCTTTGTGGCGGCCCCCAACCACCCCCTGCACAGCCTGTGCAACCCCACACTGGAGGATCTGGTGGATTACAACGCCATTCTCCCTGCGCCCTTTACCCACACTTACCGAATCGTCAAACGCCTATTCAACGAGCAGGAAATCCCCCTCACAGCCGTCATGCCGACCAATTACCTTGAAACCATCAAAATGATGGTGTCTGTGGGTATGGGGTGGAGCGTGCTGCCGGATTCCATGCTGGACCACAGCTTGCGCGCCCTGGATCTGAAGGTTTCGCTACAACGTAGCCTGGGGGTGATTTGTCACCGTAACCGCATTCTCAGCAACGCGGCCCAAGCCATTGTGCAGCAGGCCAAGGACAGCTGTCCCCAATAGAATAGTTAGCGGCGTCGGGATTCCCGCAAACCCCAGTAAGCCAGCGGAATGGCCACCGCTGACGCAAGACCGGCCGCCACAAACGCCAAGGCGCCGCCGCCCATTTCGTACAAGAGACCACTGAGCAAGGCTCCGGCACTGCCTCCGGCCCCGAATCCCAGGCTGCTGTACAAGGCTTGCCCCTGGCCTTGATGGGCCCCGGCAAACCGGGTGTGAACAAATTCGATAGATGCAGCGTGCATAGCGCCAAAGGTAAAGGCGTGCAGTAACTGCACCAAAGCCATCAACCAGAAACTATCCAGCCAGGCGGGCACCAACAGCCAGCGGGCAGCCGTCAACACCATGCTCCAGCCGATAATGGCCCGCAATGAAAAACGAACCAGCAGCCGGTGCATAAACATAAACAGCACCACTTCCGCCAGCACGCCCAAACACCAGAGCAAGCCGATCACATCCAGCCCATAGCCGGCAGACTGCAAGTACAGGCTGTAGAAGGTGTAGTACGGCCCATGGGAAAGCTGCAGGAGAAAGTTAATGGCAAAGAATGCCAAGACCGGTCGTTGCCGAACGATGGCAAGAAACCCTTGCCCGTCCTGCTGCCGGGTAATTTTGGGTTCAGTCAGGGGCTGCATACTGGTTAGCCAGATTAGCCCCAGCACAATCAGCAGACTCACGGGCAACCACCTGACGCTCAGATGCTCCAGCATCAGCCCCAATCCGGTCACAGTCAAAATAAAGCCAACGGAGCCCCAGACCCGTACCTGGCTATAACGCTCCCGTTGTCCGGCAAGATTATGGAGAGTGACCACCTCAAACTGAGGGAGAACCGCGGTCCAGAAGAAACTGAACAAGGCCATAAAGGCCCCATAGGCCCAGAAGCTCTCCACCCAGAAGAAACCCAGAAAAAAGAGGCAGGCCAGAAAGCTTCCAACACGCACCATGGCCAGGCGGCAATGGGCCACATCGCCCAGCCAGCCCCAAAGGTTTGGCGCCAGCAACCGGGTGACCATCAGGATGGCCATTAACTGGCCGATTTCGGTGGGGCCGAACTGCTGCTCTCGAAGATAAACAGCCCAATAGGGAGCCAGCCCACCGAGCAAGGCGTAATAGAAGAAATAGAACGCCGACAGTCGCCAATAGGGAATGCCGGCGCGGACCAGACTCATAGGTCAGTCAGAACGACGGGCAATATCCGGTGTGGGCGATACCACGTCCATATTCTGGGCCCGATGGCGCAGATAATGATCCATCAGCACCAGCGCCATCATGGCCTCGGCAATGGGGGTGGCCCGGATACCGACGCAAGGATCGTGTCGGCCTTTGGTGACCACTTCAATGGGCTCGCCATGGATATTGATACTGCGCCCGGGCAGATGCAGGCTGGAGGTGGGCTTGAGCGCCATATGGGCGACGATATCCTGGCCGGTGGACAAGCCACCCAGAATGCCGCCGGCGTTGTTGGACAAGAAGCCTTCCGGGGTCATTTCATCCCGGTGGAGCGTGCCCTTTTGCTCAACGGACGCAAAGCCCGCACCGATTTCCACGCCTTTTACCGCGTTGATGCTCATAAAGGCATGGGCCAGTTCCGCATCCAGCCGGTCAAAGATGGGCTCGCCCAGACCGGGCGGCACATTGGAAGCCACCACGGTAATCCTGGCGCCGATGGAATCCCCTTCCTTACGGAGCTTGTCCATGTATTCTTCCATCTCGGCAATCTTGTCTGCATCCGGACAGAAAAACGGATTGGAGTTGACGATGGACCAGTCCACCTTCTCCACCTTGATCGGGCCCAGTTGGGACAGGTAGCCCCGCACCTCGACGCCCAGGCGCTCGCGCAGGTATTTCTTGGCAATGGCGCCCGCGGCCACCCGCATGGCGGTTTCCCGGGCGGACGAACGACCGCCGCCGCGATAATCCCGAAAACCGTACTTGTGGGTGTAGGTGTAATCGGCGTGGGCCGGACGGAAACTGTCCTTGATGTTGCTGTAGTCCTTGGAGCGCTGATCGGTATTTTCAATCAGCAACCCAATGGGCGTGCCGGTGGTTTTGCCTTCGAAGACTCCCGATAGAATCCGCACCTCATCGGCCTCACGGCGCTGGGTGGTATAACGGGAGGTACCGGGCTTGCGCCGATCCAGATCCACCTGGATGTCCTCTGCTGACAGCTCCATCCCCGGAGGGCAGCCATCCACGATACATCCCAGGGCCGGTCCGTGACTTTCACCGAAGGTGGTCACCGTAAAAAGCTTGCCGAACGTATTTCCAGACATGTAATCAACCCAGCTCTAATTAATCCTGAACCTTTCAATCCCGCGCCGCCGAAACCCGCTCTTGGAACAATGCTGCATAATGAGTCAGCTCTTCCTGGGTCATGAGGAAGATTCCATCGCCACCATGCTCAAATTCCAACCAGGTGAAAGCCACCTCCGGATAGGCCTCTTCCAGGGCAGCAGCACTATTGCCCACTTCCACCACCAGGCAGCCTTGTTCCGTAAGGTAATCGCTGGCCCGGGCCAAGATAATACGCACCAAATCCAGCCCATCGTCCCCGGCTTCCAGCCCCAGACGGGGCTCATGGCGAAACTCCATGGGCAGGGACGCCATATCCTGCGCATCCACATAGGGCGGATTAGAGAGAATCAGGTCATACCGCCCAGTCAGTTGCTCGAACAAGTCAGACTGAACCGCCCGCACCCGGTCATCCACCTGGTGACGCTCAATATTCTTGCGAGCCACCCGCAGGGCGTCTTCTGAGATATCCACCAGATCCACCTCGGCTTCTGGAAATACCATGGCCGCAGCAATTCCGATACAGCCACTGCCGCAGCAAAGATCCAGCACCCGCTGTACGGGATCAGCCCGCAGCCAGGGCTGGCATTCATTCTCCAGAAGCTCTGCAATAGGTGAACGCGGGATCAGCACCCGCTGATCCACATAGAAGGGCAAGCCCATAAACCAGGCTTCGCCCATAATATAGGGGGCAGGCATGCGCTTTTCGACGCGAAGCCGCAAATTATCCAGGACCTTCAGCTTCTCTGCTTCCGTCAAACGGGCATCGAGAATATTCGCGTCGGCATTCCAAGGCAAATGCAGGGTGTGCAGCACCAAATGCACCGCTTCATCCCAGGCATTGTCAGTGCCATGGCCGTAAAATAGCTGAGCCTCATTAAAGCGCGATAAGGCATAACGGATATAATCGCGAACGGTGTGCAACTGCGCGGCAACAACTTTTGAAAACACGGACGAGGCCCCTTCCCGAAATAAGCGCCCTATTATAGGGGCATCCACTCACAACACTCAAAGTTGGCTTTACGCTACCGGCGTTTTTCGGTACCGTTACCGCTTCGTTTTATTGCTTGTACGAGATATTTGATCCCATGAAAGAGGAATTTGCCCGCATTATCGCGGCGATCGGCGAAGACCCCACGCGCGACGGTCTGCGGGATACCCCGGAAAGAGCCGCCAAGGCGTTTCAATTCCTGACCAAGGGCTATCACCAGACTTTGGAAGAAGTCGTCAACGGCGCCCTGTTCCCGTCAGACAACAGCGAAATGGTGCTGGTCAACAATATCGAGCTTTACTCCATGTGTGAACACCACCTGCTGCCCTTTATCGGGAAATGCCATGTGGCCTATATTCCCACGGGCAAGGTGATCGGGCTTTCCAAGGTCGCGCGCATTGTGGATATGTATGCTCGCCGTCTGCAGATCCAGGAAAACCTGACCAAGCAGATTGCAGAATCCATTATGGAAATTACCGACGCCGCCGGTGTGGGCGTGGTCATCGAAGCCCAGCACATGTGCATGATGATGCGTGGCGTGGAAAAGCAAAATTCCGTGATGAAAACATCCATGATGCTCGGCAGCTTCCGTAACAATCCCACCACCCGCTCCGAGTTTCTCGCCCTGGTGGGTCGCTAGCCATTGCCCGATGGGCCTGCAGAGGCCCGTTTACCAGCCGTTGACGGGCGGCGTTCTCAGCCGCCCTTCCTCCAGGGCCCGCTCCAGGGTTTCCGTTGTTAACTGACGCCCTAGTTGAATGAGCTCCGGCGCCTTATGGAAATCAAAGGTCCCGCAGACTCCTTTGGGCACGTTGATGACCAGGTCCGGCGGATAGCCGGCCAGCTTGTACTGCGTCAGGGAACTTTGCATGGCCTCAAAGGCCAGGTTCATGATTTCGAATTTCCCAATCGCCAGCTGGCGCATCTCCTCTGCCCGTTCCTGCTCGGTGGAAGGGCTGACCGCCTGGGTTTCGATTTCATCCGCCGAAATCACCTTGGCACTTCCACTATGGGACAGGGCCGCGGTTGGCTCCGAGGAGCCTAGGGCGCTGGCCGTATCCTTATCGAATAGCTGGGCTGCCTTGGCCCGCAGGCCCTGCATCCAGTCTTCCAAAACACGGCCTCGGGCATTGGGCTGCTTAAAGAGCAAGCGTTCGGAACGCTCATCATAGAAGCTCAGGTTCACCGCCATGATGTAATCCGCATGAGCCGCGATGGTCGGCATAATGGGCAATGGGTTAAGCAACCCACCATCCACCAGCACCCGATCACCATAAACGACAGGAGTAATCAAGCTGGGGATCGCCACCGAGGCCCGGATCGCCTTGTGCAACGGGCCTTCCTGAAACCAGATTTCCTTATGGTGACGCAGGTCCGTTGCCACTGCCGTATAGGGAATGGGGAGGTCTTCGATACGCACATCCCCAATCAGATCGCGCACGAAGGAAAAAACTTTCTCGCCCCGAATGGCCCCTGGGGATGACAGGGAAATATCCAACAGCCTAAACACGTCGAACTGACCCAGCCCCGTGGCCCAATCCTTGA
>JAJUGC010000133.1 GCA_029268325.1 Gammaproteobacteria bacterium
ATGATGCAACGTTTGACCTGCTCCGGCTTTTTCGCGTCTAGCCAGGCCATGACTTCCTCGAAATCCGGGGCATCTTCCGTGCGGGCATTACGGAAGCGCTCGCTCCAGCCGCTGATCTGGCGCTCCACATAATCGCCGGGCTTGTAGAGTTCCACCAGGGGCGTCTGCTCAAAGTCGATGCTGTGCAGATCCACCAACCGGTCAATCACGCTCTCACAGAGTTTGCGGTGCTGCTCGGGCGTAAAGCTGAGTTCGGCCGGCATTTCGCCCCGCAGGATGATGCCTTTGAGGCGCTCCATCACATAGAACTCGGCACCCATCACAGCCTCATCCTGGCAGAAGGCCAGCATGCGGGGTACATAGGGATAGACTTCCTGCAGGCCCTGCATGACCCGGTATTCCCGGCCCATGTCGTGGGCACCCTTGGCCTTTCTGCCAAACGGCGGGCGGCGCAGCACCATTTCCCGGTTGGGGTATTGCACCAGATAGGTGAGGTTGGAGGCACCACCGGGGAATTGGGCGATGTTTGGCTCGCCTTCCAGCCCGGGAATCTGGGATTTCAGGTACTGGTCGACAACCTTAACGTCCAGCTCTTCACCGGCGCGCACGGCACCGGCCTGGTCGATTGCAGTCATGGCTGCTCTCCTTTTTATTCTGTAGTCAAAGCGTCTGTGGCGCGTTTGCGTTTGTTCAGCATTTTGGTGGCCATGGACACCATACCCTGGTGATACAGCGTCGGAAGGTAACGTTTCAAATACCAGAGGTATTTGTAGTTGGCGTGGGGCAGAATCCAGAATTTCTTCTGCTCGACGGATTGATAAATCATGTGGGCGATATCATCGGCCGTGATCTTGGATGAGCCCAGCAACTTGTTGATCATCTGCTGGACGCCGGCATCCGGTGAGCGGGCGGTCTCCGCCAGGTTGGTCTGGAAAAAGCCGGGGCAGACCACCGACACCCCAATGTTGCTGGGCGCCAGTTCCGCCCGCAGGGTTTCGGACAGGGCCACCACACCGGCTTTGGTGGCGTTGTAGCTACTCATCTCCGGCGAATAGACCAGTCCGGCGATGGAGGCTACGTTGATCAGGTGTCCGTAACCCTGCTCCTTGAACAGCTGACTAAACAGCTTACAGCCCCGCACCACGCCCATCAGGTTGATGTCGATCACCCAGTCCCAGTCGTCCAATGAGGCCGTATCAATAGGACCATGGGTGGCGACACCTGCATTGTTGACCATGATGTCCACTCCGCCCCATTTATGGATCAGGCAGTCTTTGAGCTTCTGCAGGTGTCCGACTTGGGTGACATCACAGTGCTGGTAAAACGCCTCGACGCCCAGATTTTGCAGTTCGGCCAGCGTCTCCTCGCCCCGCTGGTCGTGGATATCGGCAATGGCGACTTTCCAGCCGGCCCGGGCGAAACGCAGAGCGAGAGCCTTGCCGAGGCCGCTGGCGCCCCCGGTAATGGCAATGCGTTGGTTGGGAAAACGTTTCATGGTGAGTTCCTGTTGTTTTTGTTTTACTCCCCTCTCCCGACTGGGGAGAGGGGTTGGGGGAGAGGGCCCGGGGTTCACATGCAAGACCGAACCCTCAGAGCTGTACGAGCACTCGCGCCCTCTCCCTGTGTCCCTCTCCCCAGAGGGAGAGGGAGCTGTCCGAGCCTGGACCGGGATCTCAGAGTTGTACGAACACTCGCGCCCTCTCCCTGTATCCCTCTCCCCAGGAGGGAGAGGGAAATAACGGTCAGCCCTTCTTCAACTTCTCGTACTTCTTCAGCTCCAACTTGGCGATCAGGCCGCGATGCACTTCATCGGGGCCGTCCGCCATGCGCAGTACCCGCGCGTAGCCGAACAGGGCGGTGAGCGGGAAGTCGTTGGACATGCCAGCGCCGCCGTGGATCTGGATGGCCTGGTCGATAATGGTCTGGGCCATGCTGGGGGCAACCACCTTGATCTGGGAGATCTCGCTCATGGCACCGAAAATACCCACGGTGTCCATCTTGTAAGCCGCGTGCAGGGTCAGCAGCCGCGCCTGATCAATGGCGATCCGGGCATTGGCGATAATATCCCGGTTGCCGCCCAGGTTGGCCAGGGGCTTACCGAAGGCCGTGCGGCTGACGGCCCGCTCGCACAGCAGGGCAAAGGCCCGCTCGGCGGCGCCGATACAGCGCATGCAGTGGTGAATCCGGCCCGGCCCCAGGCGGCCCTGGGCGATCTCAAACCCGCGGCCGGGACCGGCGATGATGTTGTCTATCGGCACCCGCACATTCTCGAAGTGCACCTCGCCATGGCCATAGGGTTCATCCAAATGGCCGAACACTGGCAACATGCGCACGATGTTCACGCCAGGCGTATCCTTGGGCACGATCACCATGGAATGCTGCTGGTGGCGGTGGGCGTTGGGATCGGTCAGCCCCATGAAAATGAAGAAGTCGAGATCGGGGTGTCCGGCACCGGTGGTCCACCATTTCTTGCCGTTAATGACCACTTCGTCCCCTTCCACAATGGCGGTGCCTTCCATATTGGTGGCATCCGAGGAGGCCACATCCGGCTCGGTCATGGCAAAGGCGGAGCGGGTTTTGCCTTCCAGGAGTGGTGCCAGCCAGCGTTTTTTCTGCTCCTCCGAGCCGTACTTGATCAGCACTTCCATATTGCCGGTGTCCGGCGCGTTGCAGTTGAATACTTCTGGCGCGATAAAGGAGTGGCCCATGGCTTCCGCCAGTGGCGCGTATTCCACGTTGGACAGGCCGACACCGTATTCTTCATCGGGAATGAACAGGTTCCACAAGCCCTGGCGTTTCGCCTCCGCTTTCAGTCCCTCCATGATCGGCGGCACGGTCCATTTCTGGCCTTCCTGCTCCAGGTGGGCGTAGTACTCCGCCTCGGCCGGAATGATGTGCTCCTTCATGAAGGTTTTGATTTTCTTCAGGTATTCCTTGGCACGGGGAGAATGGTCGAAGTTCATGTGCAATCCTCTGCCGAATAGGTGACTTGTAGGGATACTAGAAAGCGGCATACCATTATTCAAATGAATAATGGTCATAGACTTATATAAATAACATGCATTTATCCCGTATCGACCTGAACCTGTTCGTGGTCTTTGAGGCCATCTATTCAGAGGGCTCCATTACCCGCGCTGCCCAGGTGCTACACCTGACCCAGCCGGCGGTTAGCCATGCCCTGGCGCGGCTGCGGGATACCTTGCAGGATGAACTCTTTGTGCGCAGCCAACGGGGGATGACCCCGACCCCCCTAGCGCAGCAGATCATCGGCCCGGTGCGAGCCTCGCTCCAGGGATTGCAGACGGCGGTGCAGGAGAACCGGGAGTTCGCCCCCCAGCGGCTGGAAAAGACCTTCCGCCTCAGCCTGCGGGATATCTTCGAAGTCATGCTCCTGCCCCGCCTGACCAAGGAGATCAACCGGCTGGCGCCCCTGGTTGAATTGAACTGCCTGCGCGTGGCACGGGGTGATCTTCAGCATGAGCTGGCCAGGGGCCACCTGGATCTGGCGGCGGATGTGCTGATCAGCCACGACGACAGCATCTGCCACCAGAAGCTCAAGGAAGACCGTCTGGTCTGCCTGATGCGCCACGACCATCCCCAGGCGGGCCAGCCGTTGACGCTGGAAACCTATCTGGCCCTGCGTCATGTGCTGGTGTCCTCCCGGGAACGGGGGCCGGGCTTTGAAGATGTGGAACTGTCCCGCCATGGGTTGCGTCGGGAGATCGGTCTGCGTAGCCCCCATTACTACTCAGCGGCACTAGTGGCCGCTGAGACCGACCTGCTGCTGACCGTGCCGGCCCTGTTTGCCGAGGTGTTGTGCCAGAGTGTGCCCTTAGTGCAGCGGGAATTTCCCATTCCCCTGCCGCCTTTAGAGGTCTACCTGTACTGGCACCGCAACATGGATCGGGACCCGGCCAACCGCTGGCTGCGGGAGATGATCTTTCGGGTATTGGCTTAGGGTTGTTGGCGGTCAGGCGCTGGCGGCGTGGGGATGCTGCAGGCTTTTCCAGGTTTCGTGGAGAATGCGGGCATCGTTGCCGGCCCGGTGGGAGCGCAGGCCGAAACGCTCGAGCACGAGTTTGCGATGGGCTTGCCAGGCCTCGACCTGTTGGTCGGACAGCAAGAGGGAAATGGACTCCAGCCGGAAGCTGGGCTTCATACGGGCCGCTTTGTACAGCTGGTACAGCCAGAGGCTATCGAAGGTCCAGGCATCGGAAAACACCATGCCCTCGAGATGATCGTTCAGGGCTTGGGCCACCAGTTCCACTTCCAGGCCTTCATCCAGCAGTTGCTGGCGGGGAATGCCGTGGATGGCCTCGGCGGATTCGGACCAGTCGTTCCACAGGGGCGCCGGGCGGATCAGCCAGCTATGGAGGCTGCCATCTGGCAGGCAAATGCCCACCTCGATGGGATAGCTGCACACCAGGTCCAGGCTCGAGGCCTCAAAATCCAGAAAGGTGGGGATGATAGACGGGTTGAGGGGTTGCAACCTGAGCCATTCTCTTGTTGGGCCCAGCGGTATGGCTGCTGAGCGAATCGTGAAATCAATCCGTGCTTGCTGAGGACGCAGGCTGCGGCTACTCAATAAGAATAGCCGCATTTAAGGACGATAAGCCTGCTACGTCCATCCGCAATGGTGCGCATCCGCAAGCTAGACCTGCAATACCACCTTGCCGATGGCTTCCCGGTTGGTCAGGATACGCATGGCCCGGGCCCCTTCGGCCAACGGCAGCCGATGACTGATATGGGGCTTGAGGCGTCCTTCCTGGTGCCACTGGAACAGGGTGGCGAAGTTCTGGC
Source organism: Gammaproteobacteria bacterium (assembly GCA_029268325.1). Classification (GTDB taxonomy): domain Bacteria; phylum Pseudomonadota; class Gammaproteobacteria; order Pseudomonadales; family Oleiphilaceae; genus JAEZAA01. Next base: position 4,801 of record JAJUGC010000133.1, read on the forward strand.
GGTTGGCCTCAGGCTCTTCCTGACGGAAGCGTCCCCAGAACACCCCGACAATCGAACAACCCTTGAGCAGGGGCAGGTTGGCAGGTGGCGTGGGAATCCGGCCACTGGCAAAACCCACCACCAGCAGGCGTCCGTTCCAGTTGATGCAGCGTAGCGCATCGTTGAAGGCATCACCGCCGACAGCGTCATAAATTACATCGGCACCGCGCCCATTGGTGAGTTCCTTGACCCGCTCTTTCAGGGATTCTTCCCGATAGTTGATCAGCTCATCGGCACCGCGCGCCTGGGCAATGGCCAGCTTTTCCGCACTGCCCGCCGCGGCGATCACCCGCGCGCCCAGAATCTTGCCCAGCTCGACCGCCGCCAGGCCCACGCCGCCACCGGCCCCTAGTACCAGCAAGGTCTCACCTTCTTTTAATTGGCCGCGCTGGATCAGGGCATGAATGGAAGTGCCATAGGTCATGGCGAAACTGGCGCCGGTCTCGAAGTCCATGCTGTCCGGCAGGGCCAGGACACGCTCGGCATCCACTACCACTTCTTCCGCGTAGCCGCCCCAGCCGGTCAGGGCCATCACCCGGTCACCGGGCTGGAAGCCGGTCACCCCCTCGCCGACGGCATCGACAATCCCGGCCACTTCGCCGCCGGGTGCGAAAGGGGGCTCGGGTTTGAACTGGTATTTACCTTCGATGATCAGGGTATCAGGGAAGTTGACGCCGCAGGCGCGGACTTTGATGCGGATTTGACCCGGCCCAACCTCGGGCGTGGGCAGCTCTTCGAACACCAGAGACTCAGGGGGACCGTATTGACGGCAGACCAGTGCTTTCATGGTGAATCCTCTTGTTATTGTGCGCAAAAGTGAGATGTCGAACCTGCTGCAAGGCAGCGACAGTTTGACGGATCATTGTTTTTAGGTTTTTATGAAATGTAATTTCGCACATAGAAATAATAATTCAAATAAAGAGAGTTGGTCATGTCCTCATCCGAATTTATCCGCGTAACCCGGGAAGGGGGCGTCTGCCACCTGCAAATCGACCGGGTTCAAAAGAAAAATGCCCTGATCGAAGAAATGTACCGTGCCTTGGCAGAACAGATCCGGCTGGCGGATGCCGATGAGGCGATTGGTGCCATTCTGTTGTCGGGCGCTGGGGGCTGCTTTACCGCCGGCAACGACATCCATGATTTCCGCGCCCGTGCCCTGGCTCCCGAGCCCAGGCCCAGTGCGGGGATGGACCTGATCGAATGCATGATGGTGTGCCAGACGCCGATCGTTGCAGCAGTCCAGGGCCTGGCCATCGGCATAGGAACCACCTTGCTGCTACACTGTGACTTCGTCTTGGCGGGCCGTTCCGCCGTATTCCGCACCCCCTTTGTGGACCTGGGGCTGTGCCCGGAAGCGGCTTCCTCGTTTTTGATGCCTTTGATGATTGGCTTTCGCAAGGCCAGCGAACTGTTGCTGGCGGGTGAAGCCCTGGATGCGGAAACCGCCTGGCGTTGTGACCTGGTCAACCGGGTTGTGGAGGATGCGGAACTGGATTCGGCGGCGTTGGCACTGGCCCAGCGGCTGGCGGCCAAGCCCCGGGCTTCGGTAGTCTTGAGTAAACAACTAATGCGCCGGGCCTGGGCGACCTTGGTCAAGG
>JAJUGC010000134.1 GCA_029268325.1 Gammaproteobacteria bacterium
AGAGAACCGGAATACGCTGAGTTGTACAGCTTCAAGGAGCGCCTGCGGCTGGTGCTGATAGGTGTTGCCGTGGCAGGTGTAGTGATGCTGTTTTGGAGCCTATGGGCGTTGCCGCGCTGGGAGGCTTTTGTGGAGCAGGCGCCCTGTATTGAGCTGTGGGGGCTCAGCGGTGTGGCGATAGTGTTCTACACCTGGTTTGTGGGAATGCCGCTCCTGTTCGCCCTGGTGGCGGCGGTTGTGCTCTGGCGACGCGGCCACCGGATCTTGCGGGATCGGCAGGTGCCTTACCGGGGCGAGAAGATGTTTCGTCCCACCCGGATCCGGCGCGGGCGCCGGGCGGTACTGGTTGGCTGGGGGCATCTGCTGGCGCCGGCCCTGCTTGTGGCCTTGGCACTATGGGGCGCGCCTAAGGCGCAAGCGCTGGCTGAGGAAAGTGAAACCGTACGGGGGAAGGCGGCCTGTGCCGGTTTGATGCAGGAGCAGAGCCATCCGGAATAAGAAAAGTAGGCTTGTCTTTTCGTTGGGTCGTTGGCAGCGCTAGGATAAGCAGTACACTATCGAGCAACGCCTTTGCGAGAAGTTGCCATGCAAGTCGAATTGATCGAAATCCGCGACCACCTCAGTCGCTTCGCGCCCTTTGATGAGTTGCCGGAAGAGACGCTGGATGAAACCGCCCGCCAAGTCCAGGTGCGTTACTTCAAGGCCGGCACGCCGATTCTGGAATTGGGGGATGAGATTACCGATCTGCATTACATCCGCAGCGGGGCGGTGGAGATTTATCGGCGTAACGGGGAGTTGTTCAACCGCCTGGGGGAGGGGGATATCTTCGGCCAGGCCAGTTTACGCCGGGGCGGTCGGGTGCGTTTTCCGGCGAAGGCCATGGAAGACACCCTGATCTATTACATTCCGGTTGCCCTATTCGACGAATTGAGTGACAACTTCGACCACTTTGCCGAGTTTGTGGATGTGGAGGGCGCGGGCAGGCTCCGTGCGGCGGTGGAGCCCCAGGGGCGGGCCAGTGAGTTGATGAAGGTGCGGGTGAATCGGCTGATCAGTCGTCCGCCGGTGATGCTCAATGCCCAGTCCACTATTCACCAGGCGGCGGCTGTGATGACCGAGCAAGGGGTGTCTGCACTGCTGATCACCGAGACCGATCCCGACCAGCCGCCCCTGCAGCGGGTGGTGGGCATTATCACCGATCGGGATTTTCGCACCCGGGTAGTGTCCAAGGCGTTGCCTCCCGACACACCGCTGCACAGCATCATGACGCCGGATCCCATCACCTTGCAGGCCAACGACTCGGTGTTTGAGGCCACGCTGTGCATGCTGCGCCACAACATCCACCATCTGCCGATCCTCAATCGGCGTCGCCCGGTGGGTCTGGTGAATCTGGCGGATGTGATCCGCTATCAATCCCAGAACAGCCTGTATCTGGTCAGCGATATTTTCAAACGCCAGTCGGTCAGTGATTTGCAGGAGATGCTGCCGGATGTGCGGGCCTCCTTCGTGCGGATGGTGGAGGACGAGGCCAGCGCCAAGATGATCGGCAGTGCCATGTCCAGCATTGGCCGCAGTTTCATTCAGCGACTGGTGGAGCTGGCCGAGAAGGAATTGGGGCCGCCCCCGGTGCCCTACAGTTTCATGGTACTGGGCTCCATGGCGCGGGATGAGCAGTTGATCGTGAGTGATCAGGACAATGCCCTGGTGCTGGATGACCGTTTTGACCCGGCTGAGCATGATGAGTACTTTCTGCGCCTGGCCACCTTCGTCAGCGATGGCCTGGCGGCCTGTGGCTATAGCTATTGCAAGGGCGGCATCATGGCCACCAATCAACGCTGGCGCCAGCCTTTGTCCGTCTGGAAGCGCTATTTCAGCGACTGGATCGAAAACCCCAACCCGCAGACCCTGCTGAACAGCAATATCTTCTTTGATCTGGAGTCGGTCAGTGGTCAGGCCGATTATGTGGAGCAGTTACGTGAGCTGATCGCCACCAAGGCCCAGCATCACCCGCGCTTTCTGGCATTAATGGCGCGCAACTCCCTGAACCGCACGCCACCGCTGGGTTTCTTCCGCACCTTTGTGATGGAGCAGGATGGTCGTCAGCGGAATATCATCAACATCAAAGGGCGAGGTACGGCGCCCTTGACCGACCTGATCCGGGTTCATGCCCTGGCTTGTGGCTCCACGGCGCAAAGCTCCCATGACCGGCTGGACGATATCGCCAAAACCAAACTGATGCCGCCGGAGTCGGTGGCGCGGCTACGTTATGCCCTGGAGTTTCTGTCGTTGGCGCGGATTCGCCACCAGGCCCTGGATATTCAGGAAGGGCGTGAGCCGAACAACTATATCGAGCCGGAGAACGTCTCGGCGGCCGAGCGCCACGGGCTGAAGGATGCCTTTCAGATTCTTAGCAACGCCCAAAAATTCTTGCGTTATCGCTATCCACTCTCCGCACCGGGGCGCTCTTCATGAAGCGGCACTCCGGGCAGCCATCCGTCGATTGGCCCCAGTATATGGCGAGTCGTGCCAGTTCACCCCATGCAGCCCTGGCCCGTTTCTATGGGGCAGCTTGGCCAGATGCCGAGACACCGATGGGGGAAGTGGAATTTATGGCCCTGGACCTTGAAACCACGGGTCTGGATGCCCGACGCCATGCCATAGTCAGTATCGGGCTGATTCCCTTTACCCTGCACCGTATCCGCAGTGATCAGGCCTGGTATCAAGTGGTGCGCCCCCAGGGTGATTTGCTTCCCGAGTCGGTGGCTTTCCATCACATCACCCATTCCGACATCCGCCAGGCACCCCGCTTTGGTGAAATCCTGGAGGAACTGCTGGAGAAACTGGCGGGCAAGGTGGCAGTGGTGCATTACCGCAATGTGGAGCGGAATTTCCTGGAGCAGGCGGCCCAACAAGCCGTGGGGGAAAGCTTGCTGTTTCCGGTGATTGATACCATGCAGATCGAGGCAGACCTGAACCCCCAGCGCCAGCCCGGTTGGCTGTTGCGCCTGTTGGGTAAACAGCCCATCTCTATCCGCCTGGCCGACAGCCGCCTGCGGTATGGTCTTCCGGTGTACCAAGCGCACCATGCGCTGACCGATGCCTTGGCTACTGCCGAATTGTTGCAGGCGCAGGTGGCGACGCACTTTTCGCCACAACAGCGCCTGGGAGATCTTTGGTGCTAGCGCGGCTCGCTCATTAGTCCTTTAACGATAGCGATACAGCCTGCCAACAGCACCACGGTAAACGGCAGGCCCGTAGACACTGCCATGGCCTGCAGGGCCACAAGCCCACCCCCGATGAGCAGAGCGATGGCCAATACGCCTTCCAGGATGGCCCAGAACACCCGCTGACCAACCGGCGCATTGATCTTGCCGCCCGCGGTAATCGTATCAATGACCAGGGAGCCAGAGTCCGAGGAGGTGATGAAGAACATGATCACCAGCACAATGCCGATGAAGGATGTAATGGCTGACAAGGGCAACTGACCGAGCATGGTAAACAGTTGCAGCTCCAAGGCAGCTTCCTGCACTCCGGTGAACTTGTCTACCAGGACCTGCTCAATGGCTGTACCCCCGAAAGAGGTCATCCACAGCACCGAGACCAGCGAGGGCACCAGCAGCACTGCAATCAGAAATTCGCGCACGGTGCGGCCCCGACTGATCCGGGCGATGAACATGCCGACAAAGGGTGACCAGCTGATCCACCAGGCCCAGTAGAAGGCCGTCCAGCCCTGGCTGAAGTTGGCATCCTCCCGCCCAATCGGGTTGGACAAGGCCGGTAGGTAGGTCACATAGGCGCCCAGGTTCTTGAAGAAACCGGTAAGAATGCCGAGGGTCGGGCCGAACACGATGACAAATAGCAGTAATAAGAATGCCAGCCCCATATTGACCTGAGATAGCCGCTGCACGCCCTTATCCACGCCGGATACCACCGACCACAAGGCCACTGCAGTAATGGCGATAATCAGCAGCACCATGGTCAGGTTACCGGTGGGAATGCCAAATAGGTGATCCATGCCGGCCACTGCCTGCTGGGCTCCTAGGCCCAGGGAGGTCACCAGGCCGAACATGGTGGCAAAGACGGCCAGAATATCGATGATGTGGCCGGGCCAGCCCCAGACACGCTCACCCAGCAGCGGGTAGAAGATTGAACGTACGCTCAGTGGCAGCCCCTTGTTGAAGGAGAACAGAGCCAAAGCCAGGGCGACAATGGCATAGATGGCCCAGGGGTGTAGACCCCAGTGGAAAATGGTCGCCGCCATCCCCAGGCGGCGCGCCTCGTCGACATCTCCGGCTGCGCCGTCCAAGGGCGCCCAGTCGGTCCGCGCTCCATTTTCGCCCACCATGACACCTTCGTAAGCGGCGGTGAAATGGGACATGGGTTCGGCAACGCCGTAGAACATCAAGCCAATCCCCATGCCAGCGGCAAACAGCATGGAGAACCAACCTGCATAGGAATAGTCAGGAACGGCTTCTTTGCCTCCCAGGCGTACCTTACCCAGGGGGGAAAGGATCAAAACCAGGCAGAGTATGACGAAAACATTGGCGGCACTCATGAAGAACACTGCCATGTTACTGGTCAGCCAGTCACGCAAACTGGTGAAAACATCGGCCGCCTGGTCCTGTAGGGCCAGGGTCAGGAGCACGAATAGCAGGATGGTACCGCCGGACACCAGGAACACCTTGCTGTGGATGTCCAGATTGATGGTGATTTGGCCGGAAAAGTTATCTTGTCCTACGACGTAATCGGTATCGATCAGGTTGGTTTCTCCTGATGGGGCGGGAATGCCGTCCTCACTGATCACAGGTTCTTTAGGGTTGGACTCGTTGGTGGGTTGGTTACCCATGGCGTTACTCCTTGATCTGGTCGCCTTCGCCAGTACAGAGGCTCTAGAGAATGGGGAGGGCTTATCTATACCTTAGTCGCTCGGAGGAAAAATTACAGTGAATTCATCATATAGTAGCGCTGTGAGCACTTCCCGAAAAAGGTTTGCCGCCCATCCGGGAGTTGCCCAAAACGCTTGTAATAAGAGTTATACAGGGCCTGGGAGCGCCTTCACCAATTCCGGCAACACCACACCCGCCGCTCCGGTCAGCACATAATCCGCCCGCGTGCTTAATGGTGTTGGGTTGGGGTTAATCTCCACCACAACGGCGCCGTTTTGCTGGGCAACTAGCGGTAACTCTGCCGCTGGATACACCAGGCTGGAAGTGCCAATGCTGAACATCAGGTCACAGTTTTCCACCGCCTCAATGGCGTCCGCTAAAGCCTGCTCCGGCAGGAACTCGCCGAACCAGACCACCGCTGGGCGCAGCAGGCTTCCACAGCTGTGTTTGGGTGGGGTGCCGGTGCTGTTCTCAGGCCACTCCTGTTCTTCGCAATCGTTGTCCAAACACCGAACCCGGCGAATGCTGCCATGCAATTCGATCACGTCAGTGCTGCCGGCGGCCTGGTGCAGTCCGTCCACGTTTTGGGTGATGAGGGTGAAGTTGGGCAGGCGCTGCTGTAGCTGTGCTAAGGCGTAGTGCCCCGGATTGGGAGAGGTTTTCCGCACCTGTTGATAGCGCCACCTATACCATTGCCAAACCCGCTCCGGGGCGGCTCGAAAGCCGGCCTCTGAAGCTAGCTCCTCTGGTTTGAACTGGGCCCAGAGCCCGGATTGGGCATCGCGGAAAGTGGGAATGCCGCTTTCCGCGGAAATGCCGGCGCCGGTCATGGCAACTACCCGTTGGGCCCGTGACAGGCGTTCGATCAGCTCAGCTGGAATGGACGGAGTCATGGTATCGGCCTCTGAGTTTCAGCAGGCCTTAGTTATACCAGATACACCACCAGGTTTTCCGCCACGCAGGCAGGCTTCTCCCCGCCTTCGATCTCGATAGTGGTGGTGTATTTGGCCAGATAGCGGCCGTCCCCCTGGGCTTTCAGGCTGGCCAGGGCCAGGCGTGACCGTACCCGCGAGCCGCTTGGGACTGGTGCCGGAAAGCGCAGCTTGTCCAGCCCGTAGTTGATGCTGGCTTTGACGCCTTTGAGCTGCATGATCTGCTGGTTGAGTTGGGGCAACAGGGAGAGGGTGAGATAGCCGTGGGCGATGGTGGTGCCCCAGGGGGATTCCCGGCGGGCCCGCTCTTCGTCCAGATGAATCCACTGGTGGTCACCGGTGGCGTCGGCAAAGGCTTGGATGCGCTCCTGGCTGATCTCCAGCCAGTTACTGGCGCCGATTTCCTGGCCAATCTGGGCTTGGAGCTGCTCAATGGTGTCGAAGGTTTTCATCTTGTTGTCCTTATTTATTATTGGCTCCCTCTCCCAGGGTGCGGCTTGCATAGGGAGAAGGCTTGGAAAAGGATGAAGCCGGTGCTGGGGTTGTTCCGGGCG
>JAJUGC010000135.1 GCA_029268325.1 Gammaproteobacteria bacterium
GCGCTCCAGGGCTTGACGGCTTTCCTCAGCACCCGGGTCTGTGATGGTTTCCCCGCCCCGAACCTCCTCGATGGCCTGTTCCAGCCGTTTTTTGTCCACTCCTGCATCCCGCAGCAGTTGTCCGAGCGTACCGCGATCATCGACAGCCGCCAGCAACACCACGTCACTGGAGATATATTGATCCTTACGCTGCTGGGACAGCTTGTCGGCCAGGTTAAAGAGGCGCGCCAAATCGTTGGACAAGTGGATGTCGCCGGTTCCTTGCACGGTCGGCAGGCGCTCAATGGCTTTGCCCAGTTCATTGCGTAGCTTGGACACGTCCGCGCCCGCTCGCTGCAAAAGGACGGCCGTAGATGATCCACTCTGGTCAAGCATCGCCTGCAACAGATGGATCGGTTCAATAAAGTTGTGGTCCTTTCCCACAGCCAGCGACTGGGCGTCGGACAATGCCATCTGTAGACGGCTGGTAAATTTGTCTATCCTCATGGATGTCCCCCAAAGTCTGATATACCCCCACTCTGCGCAGGGCTTGACATTTACCGAATATGTTGGGGCAAGGAAAAAAGAATCAAGCGTGCGGCAGGATCAATACGCAGACAGATCAAGAAAAGTCTCAACGTAACCAGATCAGACTGGCCATCCGGCCGGTTTGGCCATTGCGGCGGTAGGAGAAAAAACGTTCAGAATCGCTGTAGGTGCAGAAGTCTCCGCCGCTGATCCGACGCACGCCACAACGCTCCAGCGTGCCCCGCGCCAGCTGATAAAGATCGGCATACCAACGGGAGGGATGATTGGGGCTGGGCCGAAAGCAATGCCGGTTATCAGGGTGTGCCGCAACAAACAGCTGATAAACTTCATCTCCCACTTCGAAATGCATCGGCCCAATGGCGGGCCCTAACCAGACCAACACCTGTGCCGGGTCTTCAAAAATGGCCAGGGTGGACTCCAGCACACCATTCACCAACCCCCGCCAGCCGGCATGGGCTACCGCAACGCGATCTCCCTGGGTGGAGCAAAAAAATACCGGCAAACAATCTGCCGTCATCACCACACAACCGGTCCCCGGCTGATCGCTCCAGACCGCGTCCGCTTCCACCAGCCCCTGCTCCGGGCTGGCTTTTACCAGTTCCGTGCCATGGACCTGAGTCAGCCACTGCATCTGGCTCAACGGCAGGCCCGTCCACTCCGCCAGTTGCTGGCGATTGGCCCGCACGGTCCGGGGCTCATCGCCCACATGATCTCCCAGGTTCAGGGTGGCAAACGGTGCCCGACTCTGCCCGCCGGTCCGTAGCGTCACCACGGCCGCCACCGTCGGGGGCGCCTCCCAGTCCGGGATCAGCAGATGCGGATTAATTGCCCAATGGGTCATAGGGGGCTTCCTGGCGCAACACAGTCAACAACTCGTTCAAATCATCGGGCAGTGGCACTTCCCATTCCAGGGTTTCACCACTGACCGGGTGACGAAGCTCCAGCCGCTTGGCATGCAGCGCCTGGCGCCGGAACTGGCGCAAATGCTCCTGCAGCCGCTCGGTAGCTCCTTTGGGCAGCCTCATACGTCCACCATACAAAGGATCCCCCACCAACGGATAATGGATATGGGACATATGCACCCGGATCTGGTGGGTACGCCCGGTTTCCAGTTTCAGGCGCACATGGGTAAATCCAGCAAAGCGTTCCAGCACCCGATAATGGGTAAGCGCCGGCTTGCCGTTCGGGACAACGGCCATCTTCTGACGGTTCTTCGGATGCCGGGCCATGGGCTCCTCCACTTTACCGCCGCCCGTCATTTCTCCCTGCACCACGGCTTCGTATTCACGGCCCATGGTGCGCTCCTGGAGTTGTTCTACCAGGGAGGTGTGAGCTACCAGGGTCTTGGCCACCACCATTAACCCCGTCGTATCCTTATCCAGCCGGTGAACGATCCCGGCGCGTGGCAGGTGATCGATATCCGGGCAATGGTGGAGCAAGGCATTGAGCAGTGTGCCGGAGTCATGTCCCGCTGCCGGATGCACAACCAGGCCCGCTGGCTTGTTGATAACCAGCAGGTGTTCGTCCTCAAAGACGATGTCCAGATCAATCGCTTCGGCTTCCCAGTCGGCCACGGCTTCCACTGTCACCTGCAGGGTCACATGGTCGCCGGCCATGACCTTGTCCCGGGGCTTGCGGGGCTGGCCGTTGACCAACAGCGCTCCAGCCTTGATCCAATCCTGGATACGGGACCGGGAGTGCTCAGGCATCAGTTGCGCCATGGCCTGATCGAGCCGTACGGCACCTAATTCCTGGGGGATGACCAGATCTGCTTGAACTACTTCGCCCATCAGGCACTCCAATAAATGACACAGACTTCGGTTGCTGGCACGACACACCCTGTCACGCCGTCAACCTTTATGAAATAATTGCCGCACTAGCCGATCCGGCCAGCCGGTACGAAAATCACCGCTCCACAACAGGAGCTGTCAAACAGGGTATCTCATGTCGATAATAAATCGCAGCCTCTGCATTCTCGCCTTCGCGCTGCTCGGCGCCTGTGCCAGTACGCCAGAGCCACAGGATCTGCCGGAGAAAGTCTATTACGACAATGCCAAAAAAGCGCTTGATAACGCGAACTTCCTGGAAGCTATTCAACATCTGGAATTGCTCGACGCTCATCACCCGTTCGGGCGCTATGCGGAGCAGGCCCAGCTAGACATGATGTATGCCCGTTACCGGGCACTGCAGCCCGAGGCTGCGGCAGCCGCTGCAGAGCGTTTCATCCGCCTGCACCCCCAGAGCCCCCACGTGGACTACGCATACTACATCAAGGGCCTGGCCAACTACTATGCGGATATCACCCTGGGCGCCCGCTACCTGCCGGTTGACCTGGACACCCGCGACCCTGGCCAGGCCCGGGAAGCCTTTAATGACTTCAAACAGTTGGTCACCCGCTTCCCCGCCAGCCCATATGCAGCGGATGCCGAACGTCGGATGGTGGCGATCAAGAACCGCCTGGCCGCCTATGAACTGGCGGCGGCCCGTTACTATATCAAGCGGGAAGCCTATGTGGCGGCCCTGGAACGGGCCCGCTATGTAGTCGAACGGTTTCCGGAAACGCCCTCGGTTCCAGATGCCCTGGCGCTGATGGTTGAGCTGTATCAGGTCCTGGAGCTTGAACCTCAAGCCCAAAACACCCTGGCCGTGCTCACCCACAGCTATCCTGACCATAGGTCGCTGGATAAACAAGGGCGGTTTATAGGCCAGGAAGTGGTACGACAGAACCGATCACTCCGAAATGTCATTACCTTTGGATTGCTGGATTAAACAATCCTCCGCCACCCTCTCCTAGTGGCCTGTTCGGCTAGTTAATTAGCTTCGCTTTAAGCGCTCCCAATTTGGCGCGTTCAACCGCATCGATGATGCCTTGGGCCGATTTAGCCCACTGGAACGGCTTGGCGGATGTTTGATTGTAGGTTTTGATAAAGCGGCGGATCGCCTTCTTCAAGTCCTCGACACTACTGAACATGCCTCTCGCCAGTGCCCGCCGCTCCAATTTGGCGAACCATCCCTCAACCGCATTGAGCCAGGAGGCGCTGGTCGGTGTGAAGTGCATTTTCACCCGGGGATGGGCGGCTAGCCATTCGTTGACCGCCGGCGTTTTATGGGTGGAGCTATTGTCGGCAATGAGATGGAGATCCAGGTGCTGGGGCGTCGAGCGGTCGACCCGTTTTAAAAAGGCAAGATACTCCTTGGCGCGGTGCCGTTGCGAGAGCTGTCCAATGACCTGCCCCGTCAGGATGTCGAAGGCGGCATAGAGATTGGTGACCCCGTGGCGCCGATAATCGTGGGTCTGTCGTTCCACGTGACCGGGCTGCATTGGCAAGGGGGCTTGGGTACCGTCCCGGGCCTGGATCTGGGTTTTCTCGTCGACCGAGAGTACCATGGCGTTATCCGGTGGGTTGAGGTAAAGCCCCACGACATCAACCACTTTCTCGGCAAACCTTGGATCATTGCTGATCTTGAAGCTCTGGAGCCGATGGGGCTTAAGGCCCGCCGCCATCCAGATTTGATGAACCTGCCAGACGGTGGTGCCGGCATAGCGAGCCATCAAGCGAAGGCTCCAGTGCGTGGCCTCCTTGGGAACACGCTGGGTGGTGAGAGTCAGGACCTGTTTGATCTTTTGCTCCGTGAGCTTGCGGGGTGGGCCCGAGCGAGGCAAATCACTCAGGCCTTCCAGGCCGAGCTCTTTGAAACGTGCTCGCCACTTGTAGATGGTGGGACTGGAGACGCCAACGCGTTGCATCACGACGCCAGGCCGAACGCCGTCCGCCAGTAGTAAAATGATCTGCGCACGTTGCGCCAGACCATGACCACGCGGGAAATCGTCGCCACCTTCAAGGAAATGTACGACGCGGACGTGTCACCCACCCTGATCTCCAAGGTCACCGACGGCGTTCTGGAGCGTGTGGTGGAATGGCAGTCGCGGCCGCTGGACGCGATCTATCCCATCCTGTACCTCGACTGTATCGTGGTGAAGATCCGCCAGGACCGGCAGGTCATCAACAAGGCAATCTATCTGGCGCTGGGCGTTAACCTGGAAGGCCACAAGGAGCTGCTGGGGCTCTGGCTGTCGGAAAACGAAGGCGCGAAGTTCTGGCTCAATGTGCTGACGGAGCTGCAAAACCGGGGCGTGAAGGACATCCTGATCGCCTGCGTGGATGGCCTGAAGGGCTTCCCCGAGGCGATCAACACGGTCTACCCCCACACCCAGATCCAGCTCTGTATCGTCCACCAGGTGCGCCATGCAATGAAGTACGTGACCTGGAAGGACTATCGCGCGGTGACGACGGATCTGAAGCGGGTCTATCAGTCGACCACCGAGGAAGAGGCCCTCCTGGCCCTGGACGCGTTCGCGGCGCGCTGGGACGAAAAATATCCGCAGATCAGCCGCTCCTGGCGCGCCAACTGGGTCAACTTGAGCACGTTGTTCCGCTACCCGCACGACATTCGCAAGGCGATCTACACCACCAATGCCATCGAGTCGTTGAACAGCGTGATCCACAAGGCGATCAAGAAGCGGAAGCTATTCCCGACGGACGACGCCGCGCGCAAGGTGGTCTACCTGGCCATCCTGGACGCCTCGAAGAAATGGACGATGCCCATCCGGAATTGGAAGGCGGCGTTAAACCGGTTTATGATCGAGTTCGAGGACCGCCTGGCGGAGTACCTGTAACCCACGGGCAGTTACACAGAATTATTTACAGGCTCTTCAGGCCTGAAAAACAAAATCAAACCTTGACTATAATAGTGTATCCTGAGCCAAGTTCATCTTTCAATTTTTTTCCAATTGCCTCGCCCTCCATTTTAAACCTAGCTTCATCTTCCGGATTTATAAATCCCGACTTAACCTGATCATCGTAGTTAAGTGTCGCATCATACATATCAGCCCATTTTTCCAGTTTCAATTTGAGGCCTTCTGATATCGGAAGGGTATTAGGATCAACATTTCCAACCTTTCCAGGAGATGCCTCCCATAATGGGAAGCATTGGTAATCTGCCATCAACTTTATAATTCTCACCCGGCACCTCCTGCAGGATTAGCACCAACAATAAATCCATTATCAGAGGTCGTAACAGCTACCCTCTGTTTTTTATCATCGATCATTATTTCATATATTGGACGCCCAAAGCCTTTACCTTGGTATCCTACAATCACACCTTTTGTGACGGCGTGCATCACAACGTCTGGTATCGCTTCTAACGGAATACCAATTCTCGCGAAGTCGTCTCCATGGGCTGCTATAATATGCTTTATACCGGCACTACTACTTCCAGTTTCTAAAAACACAACCTGTCCACTAGGACTTTACCGGTTGCAAGAACATTTTCGGGTGTGAACTTAACTCCATTAACCCTCAACTCAGCAATGTGGTCAGGATTAACTTCTACCCTACTTATAACATTTTCTTTACTTACTTTACCTGCTAAATCACAAACATCATTCGCATCATGCATCCACAGTCCATAGGGCCCAACGGAATAGGTGTGATCCCCCTCAACCGTGAAGTTATAGACCTTCAGCGGTTGATCAACGCACTCAACGTTTTCGCAACAAAAGATAAGCTTCGGCCACCGTGATGGCATTGTCGACGCTCAGATGCAGTGCTTCAACCCAGTCCTCACCTTGAGCTTATCCAAAATCAATTTAACTCTACAGTATTAAATACGGGACTTTACTATCGACCAAATTAATCTTAATGGGAAGATGAAATAACTTCGTGAGCCTCCTTGGCTGCCTGCAAGACACATTTCCACTCTGGAAGGCTAATGTACGCCTCATCAGACATATCATAACCATACTTATCAAAAA
>JAJUGC010000136.1 GCA_029268325.1 Gammaproteobacteria bacterium
ATATTCGGGTCGTCGGCCAGGGCCTGCTGGTAGGCGGCTGCGGTTTGATTGGTGCGCTGCAGGGTGGCTCCATCGGGCAGCATGATGGAGCTGATCAGGTACCCCTGGTCCTCTTCCGGCACAAAACTGCCGGGAATGCGTTGCAACAGCCACCAGGACAGGACGATGACGAGGACAAAGATCAGCAAGCCAATCAGGTAATGGCGGATAATGCCTCCTACCGTGGCCGTATAAAGACGGGTCAGCCATGCAAACCCCGCGTTAAAGGGGCGAAACAGGCGTGACTCGTGATGTCCGTGTTTCAGTAACAGGGCGCACAGGGCGGGCGTTAAGGTCAAGGCCACGACCCCGGAGATCACCACAGCCACCGCCAGGGTTACGGCGAACTGTTGATAAAGCTGGCCGGCGATCCCCCCCAGAAAGGCAACCGGAACAAATACCGCCAGCAACACCAGCACAATGGCGACAATGGCACCGGAAACCTCCCGCATGGCCTCGATGGCGGCTTCCTTGGCAGGCAGCTTCTGCTCCCGCATCAGCCGCTCCACGTTCTCCAGTACCACAATGGCATCATCCACTACGATCCCGATAGCCAACACCATGGCGAACATGGTGAGCGTATTGATGGAAAATCCAAACAGCCAAAGCCCGGCAAAGGCACCGATCAAGGAAACGGGGACCGCCAGCATGGGGATAATGGTCGCCCGCCAGCTCTGCAGGAAAATAAAGACCACCACCAACACCAGGATGGCCGCCTCGATCAGGGTATGGGTGACCTCCTCAATGGAGGCATTCACAAATCGGGTGGTGTCGAAGGGAACGGAATAGATCATGTCCTGGGGAAAATTGGCGGCCAACTCGTCCAGTTTGGCGTTCACCGCCTCAGCCACCGCCAGGGCATTGGCGCCGGTCTGCAGGAAGATCCCAATGTTCACCGCCGGGTCGCCGTCCAGGGTGGCAAAGGAATCATAGGACTGAGCCCCTAGCTCAATCCGGGCGATGTCTTTCAGTTGCAGCATGCCCTGGGCGCCGCCGGCACGGATGATGATCTCGCCGAACTGCTCCGGTTCCGCCAGCCGCCCCTGGGCGATCACGCTGTAGGTCAGCACCTGCCCCTCGGGCGCCGGCTCCTGTCCGATCTTGCCGGCGGCGTACTGGAAGTTCTGGGCATTGATGGCATTCATCACGTCTGTCGTGGTCACGCCCAACTGGGCCATGCGATCGGGCCGCAACCAGATCCGCATGGAGTAATCACGGGCACCGAACACGATCACATCCCCCACGCCCGGTAGCCGCTTGAGTTCATCCAGGAGGTTGATGGTGGCGTAGTTACTCATGAACAGGGTGTCATGAGTACCCTTGGGGGACGTCAGGGACACCACCTGTAAGAACGCGGTAGAGCGCCGCTCCACGACCACGCCATTGCGGCGCACCTCTTCCGGTAGCCGAGGATCCGCCTGCCGCACCCGGTTATTGACATCAATGGTCGCCTGCTTGGGATCCGTTCCCACCGCGAAGGTGGCGGTGATATCCAACTGCCCGTTGGAGCTGGACTGGGAGTTGTAGTAAATCAGCCCCTCAATACCGGAAAGCTGCTCCTCAATGGGGGCCGCCACGGTTTTGGCTAGGGTCTCGGCACTGGCGCCGGGATAGCTTGCGGTGATATTGACCGTCGGCGGTGTGATTTCCGGATATTGGGAAATCGGCAGGATACTGCTGGCCACTAACCCGGCAATCACAATAATGATGGAAATGACCGCCGAGAAGATGGGGCGGTTAATGAAGAAGCTCGACATGGATGCGCCCTCTTATCCCTTCGGCGCTTCAGCCGTTTGTTCACCTTCAGCCTCGGGTACCACAGTCACTGGGGCCTCCGGGCGCACCTTGATCAGGTTATTGATGATCACCTGATCCCCAGGCTTCAGTCCTTTCTGGATCACCCAGTCCTGTCCGTGCCATTCGCCGGTTTGGACAGGCTGAATGGTAGCCTTACCATCCCGAACCACATACACAAAGGAGCCCTGGGCGGACTGCATCACTGCAATTTGGGGAATCAGGTAGACTCCCTCCTGTTCGCCGACCACGACCCGAACCCGGACAAATTCACCGGGAAGCAAGCCTCGCTCCTCGTTAGGAAATTCCGCCCGGAACTGCACCGTTCCCAATTGGGGATTAATTGCACTGGCGCCAAAGTCCAGCTTCCCATGGTGGGGATAAGTCTCACCGGACGGCAGGATCAGCTGGACTCCTTTGACGTTTTCCGGAGTCAGTTGGCCTTCCGGCAAGTCGGCCATTGCGCTATAGGGCAAACTAAAGCGCGCCCGGATCGGGTTGATTTGATAGATCCGGGTCAACAGGCCTGATTCCCCGTTGATATCAATCAAGGCACCCTCGAACTGGTAGGCCCGATCCGTCACGCCCCCCACAGGCGCCCGCACGGTGGTATAGGAAAGGTTGAGCTCGGCCTCCCGCACTCCCGCCTGAGCCGCCTGCACAGAGGCCTGGGACAGCTCCAGCTCCGACATGGCGGTGTCATAATCCCGCCGGCTGATGGCGTTTTGATCCACCAGCTCGCCCAAGCGTTTGGCCTCTCGCCGCGCCTGCTCCAGGTTGGCCTGCTGCTGGGCCAGATTCGCCTTGGCCTGGGCAAGGGCTATTTCGAAAGGTTTAGGGTCGATCTGGAACAGGGGCTGGTTCGCCTCGACAGGCTCACCCTCGGTATAGAGACGCCGCTCTAAAATCCCGCCGACGCGGGCACGGACCTCAACTTCCCGGACACCTTCGGTCTCCCCTACAGCCTCCACCGTGATGGGCACCTGGGTCGGCTGCGCCTCCCCCACGGCCACCGGCAGGGCCTGGGGCGCGCCGCCGGCCTCAGCTCCCGGCGGCGCTTGGGGCTCCTCCCCACAAGCACCAATCAATACCGATAGAACCAAGGCCGAAAAGGCGCGAGCAACAGTCTGCTTACAGAAACGACGGGCCATTGGGGGTCTCCTTACCGATGGTTCCTCCCTGCCAGTTTTAAAGCCTCTGGTATGGCTCTAGGACAGGAGAGCCTGTCAGTCATTTTAGGCATCCTGCCCCCGTCTGTCCCTCAGCGGCCGGCCTCCGCAACCTGAAGCAGCACCTTACCGATGGTCTGATTGCTTCGGAGATGCTGCATAGCGGCATCCGCTTCCTGAATCGGCCACTCGGAATCGATCAGGGCCCGGATTTTTCCTGAGCTTAGATGGGGCCAGACCTGCCGATGGAGTTCGCCCAGGATCGCGCCTTTTTCCTGGGACGACTTGCTGCGCAAGGTGGAACCGATCAGGCGCTGACGTTTGAATAACAGCCGCCCTAAATCCACTTCAGCGTGACGCCCGCCCATCAGGCCGAGCAACACCAGCCGCCCCTCCAAATTGAGTACAGCCTGGTCCTGAGGAATGTAATCCCCTCCCACTGGATCGAGGATCACATCAGCACCTCCCCAGGTTTTCACCGCCTCCACAAAACTCCCGTCATGGCGGTTCCAGCCGGCGTCTGCTCCCAACGACTTGCAGAATTCAACCTTGTCCGCACTGCCAGCCGTCACAAAACAGGGGTTGCCTGACATGCGACAGAGCTGGAGCGCCGCGGTGCCCACGCCACTAGCGCCGGCATGGAGCAGCACCCGCTCACCGGGCTGCAACCGGGCCTCCATGTACAGATTCAGCCAAGCCGTGGCAAATACCTCGGGTAAGGCAGCCGCCTCTCGCAGGCCCAGCCCCTGGGGAACCGGCAAGACCTGCAACTCGGACACCACGACTTGCTCTGCATACCCGCCCCCCGCGAGCAACGCGCAGACTTCATCACCTACAGCAAATCGACTGACATCAGCCCCTACTGCTTCAACCCAGCCGCTAACTTCCAATCCCATGACCTCAGAAGCTCCGGAAGGCGGAGGATAGCTACCCGCCCGCTGCATCAGATCCGCGCGGTTCATCCCTGCCCAGGCGATCCGAATCCGCACTTCGTCCGCTTTCAGGGGGCCGGGATCCGGGTGAGAAGCCCAAATCAGTTTGTCGTCTTGAATTTTGATTGCCTGCATGGTTACTCCTGATCGTCTGCTGGCCGGTCGGAAGATTGTAAAGTTGCTCGCGCCAATCTATTTGCAGTTCGGCCTTGAACCAAACTTAACGCCCCGCTCTGCTCTATCATCGGCTCGACTCGCGAGCCTTCTCACCAACACAAAAAAAGGGCCGGCGATATCCGGAAGATACCACAGCCGACCCTTATTAGAGTGTCTAACAAAACCAAGCAGCTAAATTTCAGGCCTGGCGCCTGTCTCGGTTTTGATAGAAGCTCTTAATGAAAAATAGTCAGACGACCGATTCGCCATTCTTTTTCGCACTGCGCACATCACGGATAAAGCCAGCGCAAAGTACGACCAGAACAATTGCAGCCGTAATAGGCCACACCATCACATAGCTGGTAAGAGCCAGTTCGCTCATGGTTATTCCTCCTAACAGTATTTCAATCAATGGCCCAAGGCCAGAACGCCACCCGAAAGGCAGCAATCCCCAGATGCGGGGAAAACCGAGATCACCACTCTTGGACGAACGATAATCTCGGGAAATCCTTTAGCTTTTCTGAAAGTCGGTAACGCGCTCACCGATCAAGTCGAAGTCAAAGCGTTCGTCAGCAAGCAAGCTGAGGCCTACGCAAACTGCGGCACTCACACCATAGGCGGTGAGGGAGCTCAGCAATACCGTGTAGTCGCGCAGGAAGCCGAAGCCATAGAAGGCCAACACCAAAGTTGCCAGCCCACCCAAAAAGATCCCCGCGCGGAAGCCGAAGAAGCCGAAAGCCATCAGGCCGATCACAACTCCGCCGCCAATAATGGCAAACAACTCAAAGAAGGAACCAATAACGCCTTCCATGGGCACCAGTTCGAAGCGGGCGAGAATAAACATGACGAAAGCCGAGACGACCGCCATGGTAAAGGCCCGGTTGGTAACCCGGTTCCAGTAGAAGCTGGCAATCACGGGGAATACGATCGCGCCCCAAAGCGCCCCAACGAAGATGAGCATTTCCAGAATATCCAGCTTCAGGCTGGCAAAGATGACCGCCAGCATCGTTGCCGTGATCATCGTTGTGCGGCCAATCCACAGCATGGTTTTGGGGTTCACCTTGCCCCGGGCCAGGTTCTTGCCGTAGATATCTGTCATCACCAGGGCAGAAAGGGCCGCCAGGTCGGAATCCGCTGTCGACGACAGAGAACCGATCACCATGATGAAAAAGACCCCAATGAAAAACGGCGTCAGATAGTTAGAAGCCATTTGGGGAATGATGTTGTTGAGATCCCCTTCTGCCGGCTCCAGACCAATCAGCAGGGCGATCAGCCCCAGCATCCCCAGACCGATGACGGTCGCACCATAGCCAATGGTCGCGGTGATAAAGGTAGGTTTAATCAGGTCCTCCCGCACGGCGAACAAACGCTGGGCAATGGTCTGGTTACCAATGGCGTAGGCCAGCACCGCCACAAAGAAGGGGGCACCCTGCTCCAGAAAGGCGGTCTTCGAGAAAAAGCTGGCCTGTTCAGAGGTCAGGCGGCTCAGCCCCTCCTCCAAGGCACCGCTGCCACCCACGTTGAACCAGATCATGGGGATGATCACGACAGCCGCCAAAATCATGGCGACCACCTGGGCAAAATCCGTCAGGGTGGAGGCACGGAAGCCGGACCAAAGGGTGTAACCAAGCACACCAACGCCAGCAATCACCACCCCCTGAATGAAACTCAGAGGCGACAGGATGGAAACCAGGGCACCGGCTGCCGTAAAGTTCACCATCAGGCTGATCAGGCTTCCCATGATATTGGAAATAACCAGGATCATTTGGCTGGAACTGCCATGGCGCGCATGGACGACTTCCGCCAAGGTATGGGCCTTGGGAGCAACCTCCCGGAAGCGGCGCCCGAAGGGATAGATGAAGAGAATCATCAAGGCTCCCCAGAACCCGTAATGCAAGGGGCCGGAAAGGCCATAGGTATATCCGGAACTGGCTGCTGCATAAAAGGATGCCGCCCAGATCCAGGTCGCCGTCATACTGGCTGCGGACACCCCGAAACCAACGGAGCCATTGGACACCATGTATCCGTCAACGTTCTCTTTCTTCTCACGGATAAGCAGAGTCATCAGGAAGGTAAGCAGATAAAAACCGATCATTAACGCCAGAACGGTTGTGGCAGAAAACTGGTACATCTCTCCTCCATACCAACAACAGGTAATACCTGCCCTGCACCCGTTGTTGAACAGGTGAGCAGGCAAGATGAGGCAGCCAGATTCCTTATGTGCCCAAAGCGCAAGAAGGCTC
>JAJUGC010000137.1 GCA_029268325.1 Gammaproteobacteria bacterium
CAGCTACATGGTCAGTAATGTCATGCAGCAGGCGGCTCGGCGTTTCAACCTTGACCTGGGCATAACCGAACTCCCGGACATTCGAGCCGGCCACTTTGCCGCCCAGCTGCTCGGCCATGGTCTGCATGCCATAGCAGATCCCAAATACGGGTACGCCCAACTGGAACACGCATTCGGGAGCCCGTGGGGAACCCAGCTCCACGACAGATTCGGGGCCGCCGGCCAGGATAATGCCTTTCGGATTAAAGGCCCGGATTTCCTCTTCGGTCATATCAAATGCACGGACTTCGCAATACACCCCGATCTCCCGAACCCGACGGGCAATCAGCTGGGTATATTGGGAGCCGAAATCCAGAATGAGAACTCGATGAGCGTGAATGTCTTGGGACATGATTCCTGTTACCGCCTTCTGTAGAAAAAACGAACGGGGCAGCCGCTTAAAACCCATCGAGACTCAGGTTTCACAGCGACGCCCCGCTGACGCGGACCCGGAACGATCCGCGCCGGGCTGTTCAATGGCAATTAGCCAATACGATAGTTCGGAGCTTCCTTGGTAATGGTCACGTCATGCACGTGACTTTCATTCATACCGGCACTGGTAATGCGCACAAACTGCGGCTTGGTACGCATTTCCTGAATGTTTCTGCAACCGGTATAGCCCATGGAAGCCCGAAGTCCGCCCATCATCTGATGCACGATGTTGGTCAGGGGGCCTTTCACCGCCACCCGTCCTTCGATACCTTCCGGTACCAGCTTGTCGAGACCAGCCTTGGCATCCTGGAAGTAGCGGTCGCTTGAACCCTGGGATTGTCCCATTGCTCCCAGCGAGCCCATGCCACGATAGGCTTTATAGGCACGGCCCTGGAACAGTTCGACTTCACCCGGTGACTCATCGGTTCCCGCCAGCAAGCTGCCCACCATCACACTGGAGGCGCCCGCCGCGATAGCCTTGGCGATATCACCGGAGAAGCGCACGCCGCCATCGGCGATCAGGGGAATATCCAGATCTTTCAGGGCCTGGGCAACATTGGCCACCGCTGAGATTTGCGGCACCCCAACCCCTGCCACGATGCGAGTCGTACAGATGGAACCCGGGCCGATGCCGACCTTGACTCCGTCCGCACCGGCGTCGGCCAGTGCCAGTGCAGCTTCTGCCGTGGCGATGTTGCCACCGATCACCTGCACCTGCGGGAAATTTTTCTTCACCCAACGAACCCGGTCGATCACTCCCTTGGAGTGACCATGGGCCGTATCCACAACGATCACGTCAACGCCTTCGGCAACCAGAGCCTCAACCCGCGCCTCGGTATCAGCGCCGGTACCAACGGCGGCACCTACACGCAGACTGCCATGGCTGTCTTTACAGGCATTGGGATAGTCTTGGGACTTCTGGATGTCTTTCGCGGTAATCAGGCCACGCAGCTCGAAGTTGTCATTGACCACCAGCACTTTTTCGATGCGATGGCGGTGCAGCAACTCCTTGACCGTTTCCAGAGGAGTGCCTTCCTTGACGGTGACCAGATTTTCCTTGGGCGTCATGATTTCCGACACCTGCTTGTCGAGGCGGCTGAGGAAACGGATATCTCGGCCGGCGACGATACCAACCAGGTCTTAACCCGCCACCACCGGCAAGCCAGAAATGTTATGAGCCATGGTAATATTGATCAGCTCACGTACACTGGTATCTGGCGATACGGTAATCGGATCCTTCACCACACCGCTTTCAAACTTTTTCACGGTGCGGACCTGGGCGGCCTGTTGCTCAATATTCATGTTCTTGTGAATAATACCGATGCCACCTTCCTGAGCCATGGTAATCGCCAGACGAGCCTCGGTCACCGTATCCATCGCGGCGGAGACCAGAGGGATATTCAGTTCGATATCACGAGTCAGGCGGGTTTTCAGGCAGACGTCCTTGGGCAGGACTTCGGAGTAGCCGGGAATCAGGAGAACATCGTCAAAGGTCAAGGCTTCCTGGACGATACGCAACATAAACTGGGCCCTTCGATCTCAAAAAATTAGCCGTGCATTATAAATTTCCGACGCACTTCAGTAAACCGCATTCCACGAGGACGGCGCGCTTTCTTCCATGAATCATACTGCAGAACCTGAACATCGCACCCAAACACCCCTGTCCGTGTCCGAACTCAACCGGCAGGTACGGCATTTGCTGGAAGTCAGTTTCATGACCGTTTGGGTCCAGGGAGAGATCTCCAACTTTTCCCGCCCGAGCTCCGGCCACTGGTATTTCACCCTGAAAGACGACAAGGCCCAGGTGCGTTGCGCCATGTTTCGCAACCGTAACCTATTCGTGAAAGTTCCACCCCAGGAAGGCAGTCAGGTGACCATCCGGGCCAAGGTGAGCCTCTATGAAGGTCGCGGCGACTATCAGCTGATCGCCGAAGAAATGGAAACCGCCGGTGAAGGCGCCCTGCGCCGAGCTTTCGAAGCCCTTAAGCTCAAGCTGGCCGCAGAAGGCCTGTTCGACGAGGCTCATAAGCAACCGATCCCGACCCTGCCCCGCCACATCGGTGTGGTCACTTCCCCGACCGGGGCTGCAATCCATGACATTCTGACGGTGCTGAAGCGTCGTTTCCCGGCCATTCCCGTGACCCTGTTTCCGGTTGCCGTACAAGGCGCCGAGGCCGCCGGCGAAATCTGCCGCGCCATTGATACGGCGAACCGCCTGTCCGACTGCGATGTCTTGATCGTCGGCCGCGGCGGCGGTTCCCTGGAAGACCTCTGGCCCTTTAACGAGGAAAGCGTGGCTCGCGCCATTTTCGCCAGCCGGATTCCCATTATCAGTGCCGTCGGCCATGAAGTGGACGTAACCATTGCCGATTTCGTGGCGGACCTGCGCGCCCCCACCCCCTCGGCAGCTGCGGAAAAAGTCAGCCCGGACCGGGAAGAACTGCTCCGGCGGTTGAGCCAGTACGAACTGCGGCTGTTTAGCCAAATCCGCAATCGACTGCGCCAGCAACAGCAAACGCTGGAAAATTTGGCCAAGCGCCTCAAGCACCCCGGCCACCGGCTACAAGAACAGGCCCAGCGCCTGGACGAACTGGAGTTGCGCCTGCGCCAGGCCCAGAAGCGCCTGCTGGAGCAACGCCGTCAACGGGTTGAAGGACTGCGTCTGAGGCTGTTGAGCCGCAGCCCCCAAAGCCTGATCCGCCTGGCTCGCCAGCAATCCCAGAACCTGCGGGAGCGCCTGGAGCGGGCAGCCTTGCAAGGCCTGCAACAACGCCGCCAGCGGATCGAACAAGCGGCCCACAGCTTACATGCCATTAGTCCGTTGGCCACTCTCGGCCGTGGCTATTCCATTTTGCTGACCGAGCAACAGCGTGCGGTGCGCCAATACGACGAAGTGCAACCCGGCGAACGGCTTGAAGCCCGGCTTCAGAGTGGCCGGTTATGGGTCCGGGTGGAAGATGGCAAGCCGGAGACGGATTCATGAGCGACACCAAGACACCTGGCACTGTTGACCAGCCACAACTTGTGAAAGCCGGCTGCGGGTTTCGCTACGATCCGGAGGAATTGTCTCCCGACACCGGATTTGACTTTTCCGGTGCCCGAAAGCTGCTGAGGGATCTCAAGCAGGCTGCCGACGAGGACACAACCTCCCCGTCCAACTCATAGAGGCAGCCAGCTCTCGATGCCGGGCCGCGGTGGCCCCAGGGTATCCTGATCCAGACTGCGTAGCCGCTCCACCCGTTCCTGGGTTGTCGGGTGGGTACGCAAAATGGAGGGCTCGGCCGGCTTCTCCACCAAAAACCAACGCTCCAGCAGATTGCCCCCGACCCGATCCATTCTGAGCAAGGCGGAGATCAAAGGGCGTGCATCTCCCAGCAACTCGGCCGCCCCCAGGTCCGCCTGAAACTCCCGAACCCGGGACAGGGCCAGTTGCGCCAGATCCGAGACCAAAGGTGCCAGCACCATCACAAGAATCGGTATCCAGCTGATATAGACCCCGGAAAAGATCAATAACGGCAGGTTCAAAACAAACAGGAAGCCCCCCATCATCGACAGCCCCCGGGTCACTCGGCCGCTAAGATCTGCCAGCGTCAGAACTCGGATATCGTTGCCGCGAATATGACTGGTTTCATGGGCCAGCACTCCGGCCAGCTCATAGAGGCTGAGCTGCCTCAACAATCCTTCTGACAGGGCAATGGCGGCATTGTTGCGATCGCCCACCGCAAAGGCATTCAGCATGGGGCTTGGCAGAAAGTACAGGCGGGGCACTCGCGTCAGGCCGGCCCGCTCCGCAAGGATATCCATAATCAGGTACAACTGGGGTGCCTCCCGCCGGCTCAACGGGCGGGCCCGAAATAACTGCAACAGCCAGGCGGGCGGCACCAGGGGATTCAGCCAGAACAACGCCAGCACTGCCACTATCACCGCCAAGGCGAACTCTGCTCCCGCCAAAATCAGCGCCAAATAGCCCAACAGGCCGGCCATTAGCAGCATGAGCAAGACAGAGTGCAACCAGTTGCCCAGCCGGTGGCGGTATAGATCAAGCCTTTTCATGCGCTGCTTTGCCCTCACGAAACCGAGTCCAATCGGTTAGATCAACTTAAACAAGTTTACAGGCAGATGCCATGAGCGTTCTTGATTTGCTCCCGGCAGTACGCAGTATTACCATGGCTCCAAACCCCACTAAATTGGTCCAGTATTCATGTCCAGCCAACCGGCACCCGCTTCTCTGCCAGGCCTGCAGTTCAACAACAGTTTTACCCAACTGCCTGCTCCCTTCTTTCGACGGGTGGCACCCCAGGGACTGAAGGAACCGGTTCTGGTGTCGTTCAACCAGCCTCTGGCTGACCAGCTTGGGCTCTCTTTCGACTCCGCCGAGGATCAGGCGCTCTTTTTACAGGCCATGAGCGGTAACGCCACCCTGCCCGGCTCCGATCCCGTTGCCATGAAATATACTGGGCACCAGTTCGGCTATTACAACCCGGACCTGGGCGACGGCCGTGGCCTGCTGCTGGGTGAAATCCACGACCGCCAGGGCAAACACTGGGACCTTCACCTCAAAGGCGCCGGCACTACCCCTTTCTCCCGGGGTGGCGACGGACGCGCGGTACTGCGTTCCTGTATCCGTGAGTACCTGTGTAGCGAGGCCATGTATGGTCTGGGCATTCCCACCACGAGAGCTCTGTGCATCGTGGGCAGCCAAGAGCCCGTGTATCGGGAAACCGTGGAAACCGGCGCCACCCTGCTCCGGGTCGCCTCTACCCACATCCGGTTCGGCCATTTTGAATATTTCTATTACAGCCGGGACGAAAAGAACCTAAAGGTGTTGGCCGACTATCTGATTGGGCAACAATTTCCCCACTGGCAGGACAATCCGGACCGCTACCAGTTACTACTGGAGGAAGCGGTGCGCCGTACTGCACGGCTGATCGCCCATTGGCAGGCAGTCGGCTTCAATCACGGCGTCATGAATACGGACAACATGTCGATCCTGGGCGAGACCTTCGATTACGGCCCCTTCGCCTTTCTCGATGATTTCCAGTCCGACTATATCTGCAACCACTCCGACTATCAGGGCCGCTATGCCTTCAATCAGCAACCCGGCATCGGGTTCTGGAACTGCCAGTGCCTGGCCCAGGCCATGCTGCCCCTGGTTGGTGAAAAAGCAGCCCTGGCGGCGCTGGAACAGTACGACGAACACTTCCACGGGCACCTGATCGGCTTGTTCCGGGCCAAGCTCGGCTTTGAAAAACAGCTGGAAGGCGATGCCCTGCTGGTTCGGGACCTGCTACGGGAAATGGAGCGCAACCGGGTGGACTACAGCATCTTCTTCCGCCAGCTGGGCCATATCCGCTCGGTGCAGGAACCTGGCGGCGCCCGGGATCTCTTTATTGACCGTGCCGCTTTCGACGGCTGGGCAGAGCGTTACCAACGACGTCTGGCAGCGGAATCAGCCACGCCCGCCCAGCGCTCGGAGCGGATGAACCGTCACAACCCCAAATATATCCTGCGCAACTACATGGCTCAGACCGCTATCGAAAAAGCCCAGCAAGGCGATTTCTCCGAGGTCAACCGCCTGCTGCATCTACTGCAAAAGCCTTTTGACGAGCAGCCTGAAAACGACCATTACGCCGCCCTGCCACCAGACTGGGGCAAAGGCATGGAAATCAGCTGCTCCTCGTGAGTGAGCGACGGGTAAAAGGTTTGCACTTCTGATGCGCAATGCATAGAATGCAAGAAATCTTCTCTTAATTTTAAGAAGCCTATTCTCACCCCAAAAACATTTAGACAAGGATCGTCATATGTC
>JAJUGC010000138.1 GCA_029268325.1 Gammaproteobacteria bacterium
GGCCAGGGCCCGCGCTGCCCAACCTCCCCCATCAGATAACGGAGTCCCCCATGTTTAAGGACAAGCATTACTTCGCTGTGGGGCTTTTTGTCCTGCTGGTTTGCGCTATGGGGGGCTATTTCGTCTACTGGCTGGCGGTAGCCAAAGAGCCTGCGGACACGCGGCGTTACCTAGTGTACTTCGAAGACAGTGTCCGGGGGCTCACCAAAGGCAGCCAGGTCCGATACAAGGGGCTCAATGTGGGCCGGGTGCAGGATGTGCGGATTGCACCAGACAATCCCCACAGGGTCGAAGTCATGCTGGAGATCGAGCAGACCACCCCGATTCTCAGCAACACCCGGGCCAGCATACAGATGCAGGGGGTGACCGGGCTTTCTTATGTGGCCCTTAACCACAGCGGCGACCCGGGAACTGCCGTGCAGTATCCCAACCAAGGAGTTCCCGAGATAGGCTCCACCGAATCCAGTTTCGACCGGCTGATGGAAAGTGCACCTCGGCTGATGAACCAGGTCACGGAACTGACCCGCAATATCAATCGCCTGTTCAACGACCAAAACATTAGCCGGATTTCCAACATCCTGAAGCAGGTGGAGCAAACCTCTGCCCAACTGGAACCCAGCCTGGTAGAACTGACCAGCGTCCTCCAACAAACCAGTGAAGCGCTACAACATATCACCGAAGCCGCGGAGAATCTGCAGCGCACCAGTGAGCAAGCCCAGCCCCAGATTATGGGTACGCTTAATAACATCGAGCAAACCTCCCGGCATCTGGCCCAGGCAAGCCATCAACTACAAAAGCTGATCAGTGACAACCAGGGCAGCATCTCCGAATTTGTGCAATCCGGCTTGCCGGAATTCAACCAGCTGATCCGCGAAAGCCGTGCCACCGTCCAGGAAATCCAATCCCTGGCGGAAAGCCTACAGCGCAACCCCAGCCAGCTCATCGTGCCTTCCAATATAGAGCGTACGGAGATCGCCCCATGATCGCCCGACTCCTGCTGACCGGACTCCTGTTTTTGCTGGCAAGCTGCGAGACCATCATCTCCCCGCCGCCGGCCTCCCAGCTCTATGGCCTACGCCCCTTGCCAGGCCAGTCCGGCGATAACCCAAACCAGCCCATCAACCTGGTGATCTCCCGCCCTAGCGCCAGCCCGGCACTGGAGAGGGAGTTCATCACCTTACACAAGGCCGACAACCAGTTTGGCTATTTCGCCCGTGTACGCTGGACCACATCCACACCTGAGCTGGTAAGGTTTTTCATCATCGACAGCCTGCAAAACCAGGGGCTATTCCAGTCCGTGACTCCAGACACCCGGTTTGGCCAAAACAACTACCGCCTGGACATCCATATCCAGGAGTTTCAGGCTAATTACACCCGGGACAGCGAAACACCAGAAGTCCACCTGAAACTGGCTTTCACTTTCACCGATATGGCCGGACAAAAGCCCTTGGCAACCTTTGTGGAAAGCCTACGCCTGCCCATTGCTGAAAACCGCCTCACCCTGGTCGTGGAAGGCTTCCAATCCGGCATGGAGCAGATCACCACCCAAACCATTCGCCAGATCATGGCGGCATTGAAAGAAATAGACCCGGAGTAACTCCCCCCTTCACCACCCCGCAAACCGCTCGCCCAAGGCCCTGCAACCAAATTCACATTCCTGAACAATTGGCACTTATTGCCAATGACACTGTCAGTCATGCCATGTCCTGGGCCCCCTGAGCCTGGTTACCATGTCCTTGTAACGAGGACTTTTTTAGCTGTTGTCGTTGTCCGTTACGCAAACAACAATAACGGAGCAATAATAATGAACAAAAATCTACGGGATAACGAAAACAATAATCGCTTCAAAGGTAAAAAGGTCCTGCGTTTCCTGGCAACCATCGGACTGGCTGCAGCCATGACCGGATGTGGCAAGCTGGGCTATCTGCTCAGCAACGAGCGCGTCGTTAACGCAGACAACAACGACGTCGTCTTCATCGGCGACTCTATTTTTGCCCTCTCCGGCAAGATCCAGGACAACCTGGAGGCCAAAGCAGGACAAACCTTCCGCCGCTACACCATCTCCGGCGCCCAATTGGTGGGTGGATTTGTCGCTCCTTCCATACCGGAACAGTTCGCCATGGCTAAAGCGGACAATCCCAACATCAAAACGATGGTGGGCGATGCCGGCGGCAACGACATCCTGATTCCGGCGATTGCCCTCGACCCGCATAATTGCCGGACCCAGTGGTACCAGTTCGGCCGGTTGAGCAACAAGTGCAAGGCGTTCATCGATGACTTGTATGTGGCTGGTGTGGACTTCCTCAATGAACTGGAAGATCAAGGCGTCGAGAACGGCGTGCTGTTGGGCTACTACTACGTGAAAAACGGCCTGATTCCGGTAGCCAACCTGAAAGAAGCCGTTGATTACGGCAACAGCATCCTGGCCCGGGCCTGTGCTAACTCCACCCTCGACTGCGCCTTCGTCGATCCCCGTCCGGTCATCACCAACCGGGACATTATCTTCGACGGCATCCACCCTGCGGACAGTGGGTCGAAAAAGATCGCCGATCTGATCTGGCCGAAACTGCAACGACTCCTGTAAGTACACCAGGTGCGGCCCTCCGGCCGCACCTGTCGCGGTAACATAAGCAGAACCACACTATGAAGCATCTTAAACCTGTACTGTTACTGGTCGTTTGCTCAGCGGCCATTGGCGGCGCCTACTACGGCTATGGTCGTTCCGCTCCAGCCGAGCCAGAAAGCTATCTGGAAGCACCCTCCCGCCCGCAAGCCGGCCCCGCCTCCATTGCTTCCCAGGATTCCAGCCCCACTGCTAATGACCAGCAGAATGACCTGGTTAAGCAACTGGCCATCCTGTTCCTGGAACGCTATGGCGAAAGCATTGAGCATCCCGCAACCCAGGCCAAGCTATACGAGGAATGGCAAACCTTGCTCTCCACCTATCCGGAGCACGGCCAATGGCTGTTTGAGGCAGCACTGGAGCTGGCGTTTCCGGAGCTGAAAGACCGTATCCTGTCACTTCTCCAACGACTGGCACTTTATCATCAGTGGCTGGACAACAATTATCTGACCTTACAGAGAATGCCCATCCTGGAGCGCCAGGCCGCCATCTGGGAAAAGCGGGCAGAACTGTTTGGCGCTGATGCGGAGCGGATCTGGGAAGAAGAACAAATCGCCATGAATCAAAAGCAACTGGCGGTCCAAGAAACCTTGCAGAGGCTGGATCAAGCCCATGACCTCAGTCCCTCTGATGCGGCCTACCAACTCCAGGCAGCCGTTGACGAAGTCTACGGCGAGGGCTTCGGCCGCCAGCTGATTACCCCCGATGTCATGGCCTCCGCCCTGTTCAGTTTGGAATCCGTGCAGGCCCAACTCCAGGCTTTGCCGGAAGAGGAACGCCAAGCCCACCTCAATGCCCTCCGCAGACAGCTGGGTTACCCGGAAGATGTCATTGTCCGGCTGGAAGAGCAGGACAAAAAACGGGATGAACGCTGGAAGCAGGGATATCAGTACATGGCGGAGCGGGACCAGCTGAGCCGCCAGTACAGCGGTGATCGGCTAACGCAGGAGCTGGACGCCCTGCGGCAAAAGCATTTTGGCCGTGCCGCACACACCATTGCCCGGGAGGAAGAAGAGGGATTCTATCGCTTCAATCGTCCTCGGCGGCTGGGGCTCAATTGAGCCCGGCCGTCGGCCTCATTGAGAGATTCTTTACAGCTCTGCTCCCGACTGACAGCTCTGCTCCCCACAAGGCCGCCAAGCCCCACCCAACACAGAGCCCCGAAAGTCAGATCTCTATAATGTCCTTCATTCTCCACAAAACTCCCCATAGGCTGCGTTTGTCCAGACGGGGCCATGGGGCCTGTCCACCGTGTCAGCCGGGAGACTCCCATGACCAGCCAAGACCACTACAAGCGTCTTTCCAAGGATCATCGCGCCAGCTTACCGCCTTGTAGATGGCCTTTTTCTCGGGCGCACCCAGCTTCTTGTCGTGCTCCTTCAATACGGCCTCGAATTGAGCCCGGAATTCGTTGTGATTGTCACGGTACTTACCACGCACGTACACATCCCGCAGGCGGTCGTCGGCAATGTTCCAAATGAAATCCGCAATCCACTTAAGTTGGCTTTGGTCTTGCTGTATTCTGACTTTCATTAAATTGGCTCGAAGGTTACTGCTGCTACGGCTATTGCCTTGTTGTCTGATGTCGACCCTGTGGCGAGACGAATCCGTGAACGAATCACTCGATATTTTACCGGCGATTCATAAGTAGTAATAACTTACGTACGGATGCAGTGTAGACACGCCGGAGCTGAGGGCGAAGGACTATACCCTCGCCACGGGGATCAACGCCGACCATCTTACGTCTTCTGCTGGTCAGTCTTGCATTTGGTGTCTAGTTCAACCCTATAGCTTTGTCCTTTTAAATACGCGACGCTTGAAAATTTAAAAACATGTCCGCGCACGCAGCGAAGCTCAAGAACTGCCTCTTCGCTCCACTCAACTTGCATCCCTTCAAAACTGTCTGTCCTCAGTACCTCCAGCTTCTCCTCCAGCTCACTCTCTGGTTGCTTCACATAGAACCGGTACACGTAAGGTACCGTTGCACCGTAATTCGAACGAGTGACAATAAGCTCAGCACTTCTACCTGGACTAGTAAAAACACCCGCTGACTCCACGGACACATCTGCTGAACAGGCGACCAACCCAAAGCTCACCGCCAACAAACCTGTTTTAATACCCATAGGGCGACTCTCCCCACCAGGTACCCCATACACTCGCGCTGGTACCTGCCCTGCTCT
The DNA here is from genome assembly GCA_029268325.1 of Gammaproteobacteria bacterium. GTDB lineage: Bacteria > Pseudomonadota > Gammaproteobacteria > Pseudomonadales > Oleiphilaceae > JAEZAA01. The sequence goes on from JAJUGC010000138.1 coordinate 4,804, forward strand.
GCGCCCAACCTGCAGCGCGTAGTAGAATAACCTCAGGAATACCGATGGCGTAGCCGACAGCACCGTAGTTAAAGTTGCCGAAGTCTGCGTAGCCAGAGCCGCTCTGCTTATAGTCCCATGGCCCCCGATTTCGAACCTGCTGAAAAAACCAGGCAAGATCCATCGGCCCCAAAACAAATCCGATTTGGGACTTCGCCCCCCAAATATTCATTTCTACGCAGGCACCTTTAGGCTTAGCTGGTATTGCCACCACAATAAAATTCCTCCTTGAATTTCGTGCTTGGCTTTTAAATGATCAATGAAGATGAATTTCCGGTATTCTACCCAGAGTAACTCTTTAAACTAACGACCAGCTGTGGCGGATAAATAGCTGCGTTCTACAGCTCGGAAACCATCTTATCCGCACCTTTGCTGGTATAGATTCCACGGTTCTCGGGAAGCTGCCTGAACCGCTTTATCGCAATCCCCACATAACCTTGATCACGAAGACGACGTATGTCCTCAAGCGTCGTTTCTGACGGTTTAGGGAAAACGCCTCGCCAGGTAAGCAGCCAGTCATATAGTTGGGCGCTCAACCAGATCGCAAGCGTGGCAATGGCAACGGTAGCAAGGAAGGTTTCTACAGTCATTTCTCAGCGCCCTCTGACATACTCCGGGTGTCGCAGGAATTCCGACTCCAACCAGCTTCCGTAAATTTGGAAATCATTCCGTGCAGTCCAAAGCGCCTCGGCAATCGTGGTCCCACATGCCATTGATCGGCCAGCAGCCACAGCAGCACTACCAATCGCCGCGCCAACCCACGCAGATGCGCTTAGGGCCATTACCGACCCAGCGATAACTGTGACTCTAGCGTCAATTAGAGCCTTATATAATGTAATACCCGGATTTGTCTCCTCGGCAGCAGCAACAGCTGTGATCAACCCGGACATCCCTCCAAGCGCCTCATACGATCCGTCTGGAACCCACATCCCAATCTGCCGCATATTCTCTTCCCAATACCGGACGAAATCGCCGGATTTATAGCAGCTCATTAAACCTCCTTGTAAGTCTCCAGATGAGCAGCAAGGGAGTTTAGGAAAATGAAGGCGGAATGCCAACATAAAAGGAAGAGTTCCTTCAACAGCTTGGCAACCATAGCATCGAAACGTTCTTTAAAGTCCACTTGCCATACCTTCCTAACGGCATCCGTCTATGAGCTACCCACTTGTTCCAATCGCTGTTATGGCCTAGACCCTCGCATCCACGCTGTCTCTGTTTGACACGATCACAGCCAAGAATGAGCCTTCCAATCAGCCCTAGGGTCTGTCTGAAAACTCAGCACGTAAGCATCGCTCGATGCAGGCCAGCGTGACCATGGCGTTGTAGCTGATCGCCAGTTTGTCATAACGCGTACAGAGGCGACGTTTTTCCTTCAGCCAACTAAAGCAACGTTCAATCACATTAC
>JAJUGC010000139.1 GCA_029268325.1 Gammaproteobacteria bacterium
ACGGTCGGAACGCTGACCGCCAGCTTTGGATAGGGTTACCCCATGACCTCTGAACTCGCCATTTCGCTGATTTTCGATGCGGTCCTGAATATTACCCTGGTGGTGGCCATCCTGATCGGCCCCGGCATGGTGGTGGGCCTCCTCGTCAGCATCTTCCAGGCCGCCACCCAGATCAACGAGCAGACCCTGACCTTCCTGCCCCGCCTGCTGGTCACACTCGGCATGATCGTGTTCGCCGGCCCCTGGATCATCAAGCGCATCGTCGGCATGTTCGAAACCCTGTTTCTGATGATTCCCGGTGCGATTGGATGAGTCTGATTGAGCTAACCGGCGCAGAAATCACCTCATTGCTGGGCCGCCTGTGGTGGCCCTTTCTGCGTATTGGCGGCTTGCTGTGGGCCATGCCCCTGTTCGGCGACCAGCTCACCGTCGTGCGGGTGCGGATCCTGCTGGCGCTGGTGCTCGCAGCCCTGATGGCGCCCATGCTGCCGGATATGCCGGTGGTCGACCCCCTTTCCCTGTCCGCCTTCGTATTGGCTGCCGAGCAGATCCTGTTGGGGCTGCTCCTGGGCCTGATGCTGCACATGCTATTCACCGTCATGTCCCTGCTGGGGCAGATCCTGTCCCTGCAGATGGGGCTGGCGATGGGGATCATGAACGATCCCTCCAATGGCCAGGCGGTGCCCCTCATGGGGCAGTTGCTGATCATGCTGGCCGCGTTCCTGTTTTTCATCTTCGACGGCCACCTGGTGGCCATCGATATTATTGTGGAGAGCTTTTTTACCTGGCCCCCCGGCCAGTCCATCTATGCCCTGGAGCTCAGCCGCCTGTTGTCCCTGTTTGGCTGGGTGTTCGCCAGCGCCCTACTACTGGCCATTCCCGCGGTCATTGCCATGCTGATCGTCAACATGACCTTCGGCGTGATGAACCGTTCGGCGCCTAGCCTAAATATCTTTGCCCTGGGCTTTCCATTGAGCATGCTGATGGGCCTGGTCAGCCTGTTGCTGACCGTTGCCGGTGTGCCGGGCCTGTATAGTGAATTTACCGGCTATGTGCTGGATGAAATGCGGTCATTGGTCGGCGGAGGCGCGCCATGAGCGACAACAACAGCGCCCAGGACAAATCCGAAAAGCCCAGTGAACAGCGATTACGCAAGGCCCGGGAGGAGGGCCAGGTTGCCCGTTCCCGGGAACTGCAAAGTGCCATGCTGGTGCTTGCCGGCGGCCTATTGCTGACGGTCACGTCGTTTCTGGAAGAGTTCAGCCAAAGCCTGATGCAACAGCACTTCCGCCTGGATCGCCAGGCCGCGACCGATCCGAACCTGATGTTCAGTTACCTGGGCGGCGCCCTGGAACTGGCCCTGGCGACCTTTCTACCCTTTTTCCTGGTGCTGTGGTGCGCCGGTCTTTTGTCCGGCATGATCCCGGGCGGCTGGCTGATTTCCAGCAAGGCGGTCCAGCCCCAGTTCAAGCGCATGAACCCCCTGTCCGGCCTGAAACGCATGTTCTCCGCCCAAAGCCTGGTGGAACTGGGCAAGTCCCTGCTCAAAGTCAGCCTGCTGTTCGGGATCATGGTCGGGCTGATCTGGAACAACGCCCAGGATCTGATCAAGCTGAACCAGTTACCGGTATCGGTTGCGCTTGCCAAGGGCACCCGGCTTTTGGCCGGTGGAGCCATCTTGCTGGGGCTGGCGCTGCTGTTTATCGCCATCCTCGACACCCCCTACCAACGCTGGTCCATGCTAAAGAAGCTGCGCATGACCAAGCAGGAGGTCAAAGAGGAGCATAAGAACACGGAAGGACGCCCCGAAATCAAGCGGCGCATCCGTGAGTTGCAAATGCAGATGTCCCGCCAGCGGATTGATCAGCGGGTTCCGGAAGCGGACGTAGTAATCACCAACCCGACCCACTATGCGGTGGCGATCCGCTATGCGCCGGACCTGGCAGAAGCCCCTTACGTGATTGCCAAAGGCGTGGACCAACTGGCCCTGCGCATCCGTGAAGTGGCCGGCCAGCACCAGAAAACCGTCCTGGAAATACCCGAACTGGCCAGGGCCGTCTATCATTCTACGCGGGTCGACCAGGAAATTCCGGCGGGCCTGTACAACGCCGTTGCCCACGTCCTGATGTACGTGATGCAACTCAACGCCTACAAAGCCGGTAAAGCGCAGCAGCCCGCTCCGCTGCCCAGTTTCCAGATTCCTGATTCACTTAAACGATAGGTAAGCACAGGTGAAGTTCTCGTTTTTCAGCTCGTACACTGCCATTCCGGTGTTTCTCATGGCCCTGCTGGCCATGCTGATCCTGCCGCTGTCACCCTGGCTGTTGGACGCCCTGTTCACGTTCAATATCGTGCTGGCGATTATGATCCTGCTGGTGGCGGTATCCGCCAAACGGCCCCTGGACTTTTCCGTGTTCCCGACGGTGCTGCTGATTGCCACCCTGATGCGGCTGGCCCTGAACGTAGCCTCTACCCGGGTCGTGCTCCTGGAAGGCCATAACGGGCCCCATGCCGCCGGTCAGGTGATTCAGTCCTTCGGTGAGGTGGTCATCGGCGGCAACTATGTGGTGGGCCTGGTGGTGTTCATCATCCTGATGATCATCAACTTCGTGGTGATCACCAAAGGTGGTGAGCGGATTTCCGAAGTCTCCGCCCGCTTTACCCTGGACGCCCTGCCCGGCAAGCAGATGGCCATCGACGCCGACCTCAACTCCGGCAGCATCGACCAAAACCAGGCCCGCCAACGCCGCCAGGAAGTGGCCCGGGAAGCCGATTTCTACGGGGCCATGGACGGTGCTTCCAAATTCGTGCGTGGTGACGCCATTGCCGGCCTGCTGGTTCTGGTGATCAACCTGCTGGGCGGTTTCGCCATCGGTGTCTTTATCCATGACTTGAGCGCCAGCGAGGCCTTCCAGGTCTTTACCCTGCTGACCATCGGGGACGGCCTGGTGGCCCAGATCCCGGCCCTGCTGCTGGCTACAGCCGCCGCTATTATCGTTACCCGCATCAACGACGAAGCGGACATGTCCGACCAGGTCCAGCAGCAATTGCTGGCCTCCCCCAAGGCCATTGCTACCGCCGCGGTGGTGATGGCGGTTCTGGGGCTGATTCCCGGCATGCCCGCGCTGGCCTTCCTGAGCTTCGCTGCCGTTTTAGGGGGCGTGGCTTGGTACCAGGCCCGGACTCTGCCTAGCGAAGCCCCTGCCGAAGCCCAGGAAGAGCTGACCGAGTTCCTGCAAAAGGAAGCCCCGCTAACCTGGCATGAGTTGCCCTATGTGGACAAGCTCAAGCTGGAACTGGGTTACCGCCTGGTCCCTCTGGCGGATGTGGAACAAAAAGCGGAACTGCCGGCCCGGATCCGCGGTATCCGCAAGACCTTGTCAGAGCAGTTCGGCTTTCTGCTGCCGGAAGTACGCATCCGCGACAACCTGCAGCTCAAGCCCACGGAGTACCGGATCAAGCTCGACGGGGTGACCATTGCCTCGGGATCGACCGATCCGGAGAAGCTGCTCGCCATTGAAAGCGGCGAGGTCTACGGCAAGCTGGATGGGGAGCTGGTGAAGGAGCCCGCCTATCAGATGGATGCCGTGGCCATTGCCCCGGACCAGAAATCCCGTGCCCTCAACCTCGGCTATTCGGTGGTGGACAGCGCCACGGTGATCGCCACCCACGTGGGCAAGGCCATGCGGGATCATCTGGATGAAATATTTAGCCACGATGATGTCATTGCCCTGGGGGAGCGTCTTAAGAACTGCTCTGAGAAACTGGCGGAATCCTTAAACGCACAGCTCACGCCCATCCAGCAGCTACGGGTCTTCCGCCAGCTGCTGGCGGAACAGGTGAGCCTGGCCGATATCCAGAATATCGCCACCACCTTGGTGGACAGCGTGGAAATCACCAAAAACCCGGTGCTTTTGGCCGCCGATGTGCGCTGCGCCTTGAAGCGCAGCCTGATCCGCCAGGCGGTGGGCGAGCGCGACACGCTGAATGCGGTGACCCTGACCGACGAACTGGAGCAAACCCTGCTGAAAGCCCTGCAACAGGCCCAGCAAGGGGGCAAAGTGGCCCTGGACAGCTTCCCGGTGGATCCCAACCTGCTGGCCAAGCTGCAACATGCCATGCCCCAGATCAAAAGCGCCATGAAAGGCCAGGGACATTCGCCGGTTCTGCTGGTCGTACCGCAGTTGCGTCCACAACTGGCACGCTATGCCCGCACCTTCGCCCGGGGCCTGAAGGTGTTCTCGTATAACGAAGTGCCGGAGCATATGCATATTGATGTGGTGGGCACCCTGGGCTAGGAGGCGCCCTCAGAGGAGTTACCGCAGGTGGTACGGGCTCACCATTGGCGTTTTTGGTAAATAGCGTCTAACCTGAAAAGGCGCTTGGGAACTAAGTTCCTGACAAGACTTACACTATGTATCTGATCAGCTACAAAAAAACAGGCTTGCACAACAACATTGGCTTGCCAAGCCGAGGCTGTTTAACCTTTACTATAGGACGATGTGACTTAGCTAGAAAAAGGCAAACCACTGCGAAAGCGTGGGACGCAAAGCTTCCGATCTAATGGGGAAGTCTACCCAACGATAGCGGGGCCGCCGGGGCTAGGATATCAAGTATGCTTCACCGTAGAACTGACACTGTCAGTTTCTATCTACCTCGATATCACCCCCCCTTTGAAATGAGCAGGCCATTCCTTGTGGGATGCCGGTAGGCTTTGTGTGCGTTAAAAAACCGATTTTGTGAATGGTGTCACACCAATAATGATACCAAAGTCAAAATTCCAACTACATTTCTTACTGTCTTGGTCGGCTATTTAGGAATAACCAAATCAATAACATGCACCACGAACACTCATCGACCACTTCCAACATGCCCCGTCGGCTGCGCTTCGTCGCTGCCGGTCTGATCGGTGTGCTGACCGCCGCCCTGCACGGGCCGGTCCTGAGCGCGCCCTCCACCGTGACCGTGGCGATGGATCAAGTGCTCTGGTTATATGCAGGCGACGCTTTCCGCTGCGAACTTAAACTGCCGGTGGAAGATTTCGGAACATTGAGTTTTGTCCATGAGGCGGGACACGAGCTCCAGTTCCGTGTCGATACCATCATGAGCCCGGGAGCGGCACCGGCGGTCTCCCTGGAAAGTTCCCCCTGGCGCCAAGCGCCGGCCCAGGCGGCCATGCCTTTAAAACCGAACGCCCAAGGGCTGGCTCTGGACAGTGAAGCCACCCGCCAGTTGCTGGCCGCCCTGTATCAACGCTTCTGGTTCGGTGTCCACTTGGACCGCATCAAGCTCAAAGTACCCACCGTGCATTGGGAAGCCCGGGCCGATGAGTTTCAACAATGTCAGGCAGGCCTTTCGCCACTCTCCATTGCCCAGGCCCGTGACCGGACACTGTTTTACAAGCAGGGACAACGAGCCCTGTCTACCGAACAACTCCAGGAGCTGGCCAACATGGCCCGCTATATCGCCCTGGACCCCCAGGTCTCCCGCGTGTTGGTCGACAGCTATACCGACAACACCGGCTCCTACCTGGGTAACCTGCAACTGTCGCGGGAGCGGGCGGCCGACGTAGCCGCTGCCCTGCGCGAATTCGGCGTTCCCGCCAAGCTCATTGAACACAGGGCCCATGGCGAACGCTATCCATCAGCGAATAACGCAACACCTGAAGGGCGGGATCTCAATCGACGAGTGACCCTTCGGATAATCAGGAAGAATGGGAAGTAAAATGACCACGAACATACTGATGATCCGACCGGATCCGGTGCCGTCCAACCTCCAAGCGCAACTGGCCGAGGCCGGCTACAGCCTGCTGCTCAAGACCGATCTTGACGCCGCCATGGCCGCACTGGACGAACATGCCATTGACCTGGTGCTGCTGGATGCCGACCTGGCCGAGGATATCGCGCCCGTGGTGGCCCAAATCCGGCAAGCCAAGCCTGATAGCCCCATTGTCACCATGGTGAGTGGCAACCAGAGCGCCCAGGCCAGCGAAGCCATGCGCCAGGGCGCCATGGACTATCTGCTGCGGCCCTTCACCACAGAGCAGCTGATTTCCACCGTGCAACATGCCCTGAGCCTCAATGAGCCGCTCGCCAACATGATCGTCGCCTCTCCCGCGAGCCGTCAGTTGCTGCTGCTGGCCCAGAAGGCCGCCCAGACCGATGCCTCCATCCTGATCGGCGGCGAGTCCGGAACCGGCAAGGA